>JBARXR010000073.1:0-4534 GCA_049647445.1 Jannaschia sp.
TGCTGATGGTGAGCCATATGATCAATATTACGGGACATATTTTACCGGTTCGTAAAATAAGTGATATGGCCCACAAATATGGTGTAGAGGTTTTGGTGGATGGCGCACATTGCATTGGTCATATTCATGTGGATATAAAAGAATTGCATTGCGATTATTATGGTTCTAGTTTGCACAAATGGCTTAGCGTGCCCTTGGGTTCTGGAATGCTGCATGTAAACAAAGAGAAAATCACTAAAATATGGCCCTTGTTTACAGATTGGAATGACGCCATCGATAAAATCCAACGGCTGAACCATACGGGTACTTTGCCCGTTCATACAGATTTGGCCATTGATAATGCAATTGATTATTTGGAAATTATAGGCCTTGAACGCAAGGAAAATAGGTTGCGCTTTTTACAAAACTATTGGAGTGACCAATTAAGGGGTGTTCCAAATATCATCGTAAATACTCCTGTTGAAACGCAAAGAAGCTGTGGTATCGCCAATGTGGGTATAACCCATATCCAGCCCGCAGATTTGGCGAAACGTCTATTGGATGATTTCAAAATTTTTACGGTCGCCATCGATTACGCCAATGTACAAGGTTGCCGCATTACGCCCAACGTTTATACGACTACAGCGGAGTTGGACCAGTTCGTTAATGCCATGAAAACATTGGCGAAGAAGGCCTAGTTCTTCATAACGATTTCTTTTTTAATCCAAAAAGTGGTTGGAGCATCCTAATTTTTAGAATTATAAAGTGATAGATTAACCAACATATCCCAAAAGTACCAAGTACCAGTACTAGGGCCTTTAGTGCCAGGCCCCAATTTAAATTCATTAAATAATAAGCCAATACTATTGTTACCGTTTGGTGCAGAATATAAAAAGGGTAGACGCTCCTATTGGCATAACTTAAATATTTGCTTGGTTTGTTCTTGTGTTTTGAAGCAAAGCCTAAAAGTACCAAAATCCATGACCAAAGATTTACGATTTTTAAAAAGGCCTCTGTGAAATGCCTTAAATACCCATCTTCAAACTGCCAAATAATAAGTAATCCAATAAAGCACAGTATACCGCATAACAGTGCCTTTTGCCAGATTTTTTCTAAAGCACCCCAAAAGGTTTTTTCATTAGCAACCAAAACGAAGCCAAAGAAAAACAAGGTCATTGAAGATGTGAAATTAAACCAATCAGTAATCAGATCATGGGTAATGTCATAAAAGGGTTCCAAAAAGGCTTCTAATACGTATAATGGTACTATGAATATGTAGAGTCCCAATGGTTTTTCAATAAGTCTTTTTGTCCAATCAATTAGTTTTGTCTTTTTGTTTTTTAGGTATAAAAAAATTGGCGAAAGTAGTATTGAAAAAACGAGTACGTATGGTAAAAACCAGAGATGGTGCCAGCTAATATTGCCAATAGGGTAAATGCCGTCATAGGCAACAGTACATAGGTATTCTAAATACGTTCCTTGAAATTGATTTTCTGCCAATCGTTCAACATAAACTTGGGGTGGAACAATGACCAACATTCCAAATACCAAAGGCAATCCTAATCTTAAAATTCGTTCTTTATTAAATTGCCAAATATTTCTTTTGGATAGGGCATAGTAAGTTCCCATTCCGGAAATAAGGAATAAGATGGGCAATCGCCATTGGTTTAAAAAAAGCATGGGCCATCTTAGCCAGTCATAAATTATATTATTCTTTAAGTGCCATCCCCATGGTACAAAGAACATTCCTACATGATAGAATATCAATAATGAAAACACTACTACACGTAACCAATCCAAATCGTATCTTCTAAACTTAACGTTCATGACCTATTTTATTTTGGTCAAAATTGAAGGATTTTGATGGGATACTAATTTTTTTGACTTTACAATACCTCCACAATTACAATTTTGGAGATATTGATTTTAAAAATTGTGATGGCGAAGTACCAATTTCTTTTTTGAAAGCATTGTAAAATGCGGATTTGGATTTGAAGCCAACAGATGCTCCAATCGCCTCTATGGTTAAATGTCTGTATTGTATATCTGCAAGTTTATTTTTAGCGATTGAAATTCGTTTAGAATTGATGTAGTGATTAAAATTAGAACCAAATCCTATATTGATTGCTTTGGAAATTTGGTTAGGATGTATTTTTAAATGGTTTGCTAAATTATTTAAACTGGCATTTTTTGATGTAGAATAGTGTTGCTTATTCACGAATTCCTCAATTTCTTCAAACGAAATTTCATTGGTTGGTTTGCCGAGGGTTTCGTATTTATCCGCAATCCAGGATTTATCAAAGAAGCGTGATTCGGACATGATAATATAAGTGGTGGCAAAGGCAACAATGGTTTCAAAAATGGAAATATAATGGTCTCCAGTGTCATCATCGAACAAGTAGAAAATAAAGAAAACAAGTAAGAAAAATGAACATAGTATGATGGCCGAGTTTCTTGTAAAAATATACTTGGAGGTAGTTCCAGTTAATGAAATCTTCATTAGTCTCATACGTTCTTGCTTCACTAGTAGTAAGGAAAGTATGGTATATAACATTAGACTAAAAAGTATTTGCCAATCAAAGTGATCCTTAATGAAATGATAATTATAATTGAAATTTTCTTTTACGGGTGCTGTGGGCATAGCTCTATAAAATGCTCCCAAGTAGGCATTTAATTTAACCGATATGGGTGCCAAGTAAAATGGAATTTGAGAAACAAAATATCCCGCCGGTAAGATAAAATGCCACCATCCGTTTTTAAAGGTTATGGTTTTCCGTTTTAAAAAACCATAAATGGAAAAGTATAACATGGGTCCCAACATAAGCACCAAGGCTTCGGTAGAGTCATTTAAAACCATTACATATTTTATAAGACCCGTATAGCAGAGATATACATCCAAAAAAATGAGTGCGCCAAATAAAATTGAAAAAGCTAAAAATTTTAAAGGTAAATTCCCTTTGCTTTTTAGAAATAAAATGATACTAATAAAAAGGTTTTGAACAACTCCAATCAGCATAATGCTGGACGTTAGGTCATGCCGTATTGGAATTTGATCTATAAGTTCTTTTAAAGCAATCATTACATTATTTTTATCTGTAGTCTTCCAGTTTTTGTGGGCCTTCCAACAAAATACGCACTACGCGTAGGGTGCCGTCATCTGTAGTGTTGATTTGCCATTTAATCAAGGAAATACTGCCTTTTTCAATTTCTATACCCGTAATGCTCCTAGGATGTACACAGCTACCATCGTTAAAAAGGGGGATGTCTCCCGGTTCGGGAAATCGCGGTCTGTGCGTATGGCCTACAACGGTAAGCATTAAATTGTTCTTAAGGATCCACTTTTTTATACGTCGCTCCAGCTTAATGAGTTCCTTGTAATTTTTTGCAGGCGAAGTTGGATCGGCAATGCCCCAAACCTGCAACGGTTTCCAGAGCACACGTACCAGAAATCTACCCCAACGCCAAAACGTGTAGTTCCACCAATCCGCCTGGTGGCCATGGGTTAGAAATAGTTCCTGTTGGGTCTGTTTATGTCGTAAAACCAAGGCTTCGCTGTACGTGATTCCTTCAAAGAGCTCTTTGTCCTTGTCATCAATAGGTTCGTAATAACTGGATAGGTTCTTTTTTACATAGGCTTCATCCTTATAGACCATATCATGGTTGCCCCAAATCATATGGAGCCTGTTTTCTAGATGAAATTTTTTTAAGAGTTGAAAAACGTTCTTATGGGCCTCAAAAATAGATTCAAAGTGAATGTTTTCCCAAAGTTCGTCACCATCACCCAGTTCACAGTATGCAAAGCCTTCCGTAAAGTAAAATTTGAGGGCATGAAAATAGATGTTTCTGTTGTTGGCGAAATCATCTGCAAAACTATTATCCCCCCTATGACAATCGCTAAAAAGAATGAATTTGGAACTGTCGTCAAATTCCAGGATTTTCGCATTTTTATAAGCTCTGGAGAGTCTACTATCCGATGACATGGGCTATTTTTCGTTAAATATCCGAAAATCCCGGCAACCAGAGAGAGCCACCCCCCTAAAATAATAGCGTATCTTTTGTAACTTTACGGCAATTTAGGAGACTAATTGGGCCATGAACGAGCTAGAGAAAAGGGTATTGCCAATGAAGCACCTCATAAGTTTCGACGGACTTCTAAAGAAGTACGAGAAACAATTAGAGGGCAAGGATCCTTTTTTGGCCGCCACCGCCAAGCGTATCTTGGATGCCCAAAGCGATTTTCCTATCCTGCGTGATGGCTTTACCGATTTTTCATTGTTGGAAAAATATAGTGACATTATCGATAAAATATTACAGGATACTTTTACGGATGCATTGAGCACCAATGAAATAAAGGTCGCTACCCTGCCATACCGCGACGTCCTTATCAAAACCTCTAAACGATTTCAGCACATCATAAAGGAAGCGGGTGAAGCCTATGAACCAGAATTGCGCAATCCTGGTGATGGTATGGATTATATCATGAGCTGTGTTGTGATCCTTAATTTTTATTACGGATTTGAACTTGACTTTAGCCGACCCTTCTTTTACGATATAC
>JBARXR010000074.1:0-3420 GCA_049647445.1 Jannaschia sp.
GGCATCCTCCCCGCGCGGAAGACGGACGAGGGCCTGCAGCAGGTCGTCCTCCAGCCGTCCTTCGGGGGACTGGCCGAAGATGTGCAACCCGTCGCGGATCTGCGCCTCCTTGAGGTCGCAGAGGTAGGCGTCGAGCTTGGCCAGGTCGGTGTCGTCGCCCGCGAAGCCTGCGTCGATGTCGAGACCGGTGGCGGATGCGAGGGACAGGATTTCCGCGCGCAGCAGGTCGATGCGGCGGGGATCGACGCCCGCGGCCTCGTAGTATTCGTCGACCAGGGCCTCGAGGTCGCGCATCGGGCCATAGCTTTCGGCGCGCGTCAGGGGCGGGGTCAGGTGGTCGATGATGACGGCCTGCGCGCGCCGCTTGGCCTGCGTGCCTTCGCCGGGATCGTTGACGATGAAGGGATAGACGTGGGGCACGGGTCCGAGCGCGATTTCCGGCCAGTCGTCGGGGCCGAGGGCGAGGGCGCGGCCCGGCAGCCATTCGAGGTTGCCGTGCTTGCCCATGTGGACGATCGCGTGGGCGCCCCATCCGCGCAGCCAGGCATAGAAGGCGAGGTAGTTGTGGGGCGGGACGAGGTCGGGGGAGTGGTAGCTGTCGGTCGGATCCACGTTGTAGCCGCGCGCGGGCTGGAGGCCGACGAGGACGTTGCCGAACCGGTGGAGGGAGAGTTTGAACGCGCCGCCCGCGAAGAAGGGGTCGGAGTCTGGCTGGCCCCAGCGGTCCTCGATCTGTTGGCGGGCAGAGAGCGGCAGGGTCGCGTAGAAGGTCCGGTAGTCGTCGAGCGACAGGCTTTCGCCGCCGTCTCGGTCCGCCCGGTCGGTGAGCCAGTTGGTGGGACCGGCGAGGAGGTTTGCCATGAGGCCGGCGGAGTCGGCGGGGATGTCATCGACCGTGTAGCCCGCGTCGCGCAGCAGGCCGAGGACGTGCACGGTGGCGGCGGGGGTGTCGAGGCCCACGCCGTTGGCGAGGCGTCCGTCGCGGTTGGGGTAGTTGGCGAGGATCAGGGCGACCTTGCGGTCCGGCGGCGACGTGCGGCGAAGGGTGCAGTGGTTCGCCAGCAGGTCGGCGACGAAGGCGATGCGGTCGCCGTCGGCCTTCCATGTGGCGATGGGGCATTGGGTCGCCTCGTCGAAGAACGCCTCGCCCTTGAAGCCGATCGCGCGGGTCAGGATGCGGCCGTCGAGTTCCGGCAGGGCGACGTTCATGGCGATGTCGCGGGCGTTCAGGCCGGTCAGGCCGTCGCGCCAGCCCGCTTCGGTGCGCGAGGACAAGACGGCCTGAAAGACCGGGGCGTGGTTGGCGAAAGGCCGGGCGAGGGGGTTGGTCGCGGGGTCGCCGACGGCGAAGCTGGTCAGGTTCAGGATCGCCTCTGGCGGGGTGTCGGTAAAGAGCGCTTCGAGGGTTGCGGCGGAGACGGGATCCTTGAGGGAGGCCACGAAGACCGGAAGCGGGTTCAGGCCCGCCCGGAGCAGGGCCCGGATCAGGCGGTTGACGGGATTGAGGCCCGCGCCCTGCAGCAGGGCGCGGTAGAAGATGACGGGGACGACCGGGGCGCCGTCGGTCCAGTGCGTGCGCAGCAGCGCGAGTGTCGCATCGGTTTCACCCGGCCAGTAGACACCGGCGCGCAGCAGGGGGCGGGCGGGCGCCGGGCGGGGGGCGTCGTCCAGCATGGCCCGCGCATGGGTCAGGAAGGTGACGGCGTTCCGCGGGCCGCCTTCGACCAGGCAGGACCAGAGGGCGTCGTAGTCGTCGGGAGAGACGGTCGAGAGGTCGCGGAGTTCGGCGTCGGGCTTGTCGTCGCCGGGCAGGGCCGCGAAGGGCACACCCGCCTCGTGCAGGCGGGCGGCGTATTGTTCGAGCCCATAGGACCAGTAGCCGCGCCCGCCGAGGACGCGGGCGATGACAAGGCGTGCGCTCGTGGCGCAGGCGTCGAGGTGCAGGTCGACCGACATCGGGTGGCGCAGGTGCATCAGCGACGCGAGGCGCAGCGACGGCGGGCCCTCCATCGCGGCACGCGCCTCCGACAGGGCCGCAAGTTCGGTATCCGCAGCCGAGATCACCACCACATCTGCGGGTGTCTGGCCCAGATCGACCGGTTCCCCGTCGTCGACGGCCCCGGGTTGAGCGGCAAGCAGGTGCATTCGGCGTCCTCCAACCCGCAGCGTTTGCGGGACGGCGCGGATGGGTGCAAGAGGGGGCAGCACGAGGAGGCAGCCATGAAACGGACCGCGATCAAGCCGCAGATGATAGACGAGGTGGCAACCGCCATCGCAGAGGGTCGCCCCGTCGTGGCGCTGGAGAGCACGATCATCAGCCACGGCATGCCCTGGCCTCGCAACGCGGAAGTCGCCTTGGCGGTCGAGCAGTCCGTGCGCGACGAGGGCGCGGTCCCGGCGACGATCGCGGTCATCGACGGGGTATGCTGCGCAGGGCTGTCGGACGCGCAGGTCGAGCGGCTCGGGCGGGACGCACGGGTGGTGAAGGCCGCGTCCCGCGACCTTGCGGCCTGCATCGTCAAGGGCCTGCTGGCGGGCACGACGGTCAGCGCGACGATGCGGATCGCGGCGCTGTCGGGGATCGACGTCTTTGCGACAGGCGGCATCGGCGGTGTCCACCGGGGCGACGGAATGGACGTGAGCGCCGACCTGTCGGAGCTGTCGATGACGGATGTGCTGGTCGTATGTGCCGGGGTGAAGTCGATCCTCGATATCCCGCGCACGCTGGAGCTTCTGGAGACGTTGCGGGTGCCCGTGGTGACCTATCGCGCGGATGAGTTTCCCGCGTTCTATACCCCCCATTCCGGGGTCATCGCGGGCGAGCGCTTTGACGACCCGGCGCAGATTGCGGCGGCGCGGGTGATGAATGCCCGCCTCGGGATGGGGACGGGAATGCTTGTGGCCAATCCGATTCCGCCGGAGCATGCCCTCGGTGCCGCGGAAATCAGCGACACGATCGACAGGGCGCTGGCCGAGGCGGCGGCGCAGGGCGTGACGGGCAAGGCGGTGACGCCCTTCCTCCTTGGCCGGTTGAACGACACGACGGATGGCACGGCGCTGGCGGCGAATATCGCGCTGGTGCTGAACAACGCGCGGCTTGCCGCACGGATCGCGGTGGCGAGTGCGGACCCGGGCATCTGGGCCTGAGGACGGGCGCGCGACGGCGCGGCCCGCTAGGCAAGAGGCGTGACGGGCCTTTCGAAGAACAGGCTGGCGGGGACGGCCTCATAGTCGCCGAAGGGACCGCAGGGAACGAACCCGTGACGGCGATAGAGGCGATGGGCGGCGTCCAGCCCCACACCGGTCTCCAGCCGGACAAGCGGGCGGCCCTCGGCGGCAGAGGTCAGGATCAGCCGTGTCAGGATCGCGTCGGCGACGCCAAGTCCGCGGGCGGCGGGGGCGGTGAACATGGATTTCACC
>JBARXR010000075.1:0-20843 GCA_049647445.1 Jannaschia sp.
TCCGCGCCCGGCAAAACCCGCGCGAGGATGCCGGCACGGGCCATCGCGGCCACGGCGGGGGCCGGGTCGGCGGCCCCCAGAAGTTTGCACATCTCCTGCCCGATCCGCTCGGCGCTGATCCGCGCCAGACCGTCGGCGTGCTCCGCGCAGGCGGCCAAACCCTCCGGCTGCAGCCCCGTGGCCGGATCGCCATACCAGGCGGTGAACCGGAAAAACCTCAGGATGCGGAGATAATCTTCGGTGATCCGTTCCACCGGATCACCGATGAACCGCACAACCCCCGCCCGCAGATCGGCCAGACCCTCCAAGGGGTCGATGACCGTGCCGTCGGCGCGCGCATAGAGCGCGTTCATCGTGAAATCGCGCCGGGCCGCATCCTCCGCCACGTCGCGCGAAAAGACCACGACCGCGTGCCGGCCGTCCGTCTCCACGTCCCGTCGGAACGTCGTCACCTCGAAGGGCGCGCCCGCGACGACCACCGTGACGGTCCCGTGGTCGATACCTGTCGGGATCGCGCCGAAACCCGCGGTCCGCGCAAGATCCATCACCTGCCGCGGCAGCGCGTCCGTCGCGATGTCCACGTCCGCCACCGGGCGCCGGAGCAGGGCATTGCGCACGCAACCGCCCACGCCAAGCGCCTGATGTCCTGCTTGTGACAGCATCGCCATCACCGCCTGCGTTCCCGCGGCCGTCAGCCAGTCAGCTTCGATCTTCACCCATACGCTCCGCCAGGCCCCGCAAGATCCGGGCCGTTGCCCCCCAGATATAGTAGGGACCATAGGGTACGGCATAGAACCTGCGCCACTCCCCGCGCCATCGGCGCTTCTCGATTGCGTATTTGGCCGGATCCAGAACATGCGCGGCGGGGACGTCGAACACTTCCTCGACCTCGCCCGGTTCCGGCGTCCACGCAAAAGGCGCGACGATGGCGACCACGGGCGTCACGGTAAACCCTGTCACCGTCTCATGGGCTGGCAGCAGGCCAAGGACATGCGCGTGACCCTCCGGCAGGCCGACTTCTTCCCGCGCCTCGCGCAGGGCGGCCTCCACCTCGCTTTCGCCCGCATCCATCTTGCCGCCGGGAAAGGCGATCTGACCGGGATGGTGGCGCAGCTTCGACGACCGCTTGGTCAGCATCAGCCGCAATCCGGCGTCCGTTTCGATGAACGGGACGAGGACGGCGGCATCGCGCAAAAGCCGCCGTCCGGGCAGGATCACGTCTGCATTCAGGTCGAAATCCGACGATGGTCCCGTCTCGCGCGCCAGGGCGGCACGCAGCGCGTCAGGCGTCATCGGGATCCTTCGTCGCCTCGAACCCCAGCGTCTCGGGGTCGAACTCATAGTGCGCCCCGCAGAACTGGCAGTCGGCGGTCACGATGCCCTCCTCGGTGGTCATGTGCCCGATGTCGCGCGCCGAATAGATCGACAGCGACTGGCGCACCTTGTCCGGGCCGCAGGAACATCCGAACCGCACGGGTTGCGGGTCGAATACGCGCGGGCCCTCCTCGTGGAACAGCCGCACGAGGACATCCGTCGGCGACACCGTCGGTCCGATCAGCTCAAGCTCGTCGATGGTGTCGAGCAGGATGTTGGCCCGGTTCCAGTTCTCGCCTTCATCGGCGCCCAGCACATCACCTGGAGCCAGCAGACCTCCGTCCCCGGAACCACCCTCGCCTGCGACATGCATCCCGGCCTTCGGCATGTGCTGGAGCATCACGCCACCGGCGCGCCAGTGCTCCTCGCGACCGGGCAACGTCGAGCGTCCGTAGGCCAGTGCGAACCGGGTCGAGATCTGCTCGGACTGGGCGAAATAGGTCTCCGCGCAGTTCGCAAGGCTTTCCCCCGCGATCGGCGTGATCCCCTGATAGGGCGTCATGTCGGGCCCCTGGTCGATCAGGATCGCGAAATACCCCTTGCCGATCAGGTCGAACGGCTTGGACCCGGCCAAGGTCATCTCCGACAGACGCGCGTCGTCAAAGCTGGCATAGGCCCGCATCCGCGCGGGTTCCCCGTCGTCGGTCGGCCCATAATAGTCGGTCGCGATCAGGCGCGCGGGCCCGTCGCCGCGCACCTGCAACGACAGTTTCCAGCGCAGCTTGATGGTCTGCCCGATCATCGCCGTCAGCAAGGCCATCTCGGCCACCAGCGCTTCGATCACCGGAGGGTAGTCGTGCTGTGCCAGCACCTCCTCGAGAACGCCGTCAAGACGCGCGACGCGACCCCGGATGTCGGAGGCATCGAGTTGAAAAGGCAGGACGGTGTCGTCCCAGAGATGGGTCATGGTCTCGGACATGGCGGGATTTCCCAGCTTTCCGGCGCGCGGCCGGTTTGGCATATTACGGGCGATATAGGCAAACTCCGCTCCGCCTCCAACCCCCTCCTCCGCCCAAGGACCGCTCCATGATCCCCCGCCTCGGTCAGCCACCTCGCCCCGGCACCTCGTATCGCCTGCGCCCGGGGGCCTATGTCGTGCTGGTGCGACACGGACGCTTTCTGCTGACGGAACAGGACATGGGCACACATCTGGAGGTGCAGCTTCCCGGCGGGGGCATCGACCCCGGCGAGGCGCCGCTTCCGGCCCTCCACCGCGAGGTCCTCGAGGAAACCGGCCATCGCTGCCGTATCCTGCGTCGCATCGGCGCGTACCGCCGGTTCACCTACATGGCGGAATACGGCATCCACGCCCAGAAACTCTGCACGATCTATGCGGGCCAGCCGGGCCCCCGCACGGGCCCCCCATCAGAAACCGGTCACCGCGCGCTTTGGCTGGACATGGCCGAGGCGCTGGATCGGATACACAATCCGGCGGATCGCGCCTACCTCGCCCACGGCATGCGATGGCTCGCTGGCGCACGACCCCGGCTCTGACAGGCACCCATGCGTGGGTCGGGACGCAATGGGGCCCACGCGCCGTCTTGCCCGGACCCTTCGGAAAGCGTCCGGTCCTCGGCACCCGGAGCCTGACCGTTCCGACCCGCACCGGGGTGCCGTCCGGGCGACACGGGCCGTTCGCGCAAAAGAAGGCTCCCGTCACCGCCTTACCGGGCCGCGATCCCTGTCCGGACGTCGTCCGTATCGAAGCGCAGGAGCACCATCGAAATATCGTCGTCGAAGCCCTGAATACCGGCGTGATCGATAAGACCGGCTTCGATCCCTGCCGCGACTTTTTCCGTGTCGCCGTTTTCACGCGCCACCAGATCCATCAGCCCCTCCTCCGCGAGCATGTCGCCCCATGTATCGAAGCACTCCGTCAGGCCGTCGGAGTAGCACATGAACAAGTCGCCCGGGCGCAGGACCGCTTCCGTCAGATCGAATTCCGCCCCCTCCAGCAGTCCGACGGGGGATCCGCCATTTCCCAAGCGCTCTACCTGCCCGTTCACGCGACGCACCATCGGGTGCGGATGACCGGCCTGACAGAACCTGACCTTCCCGTCCCGCAGGTTCACGTAGGCGAGCACGGCGGTGAAATAGATATCGGACTTCAGATCTTGCAACATGAAGGTATTCAGCCTTTCCATGACCCTGTGTGGCGGGTCTGCCGCACCTCCGAGCCGCGGAAAGGCGATATTGCGCTGCGCCGCGCGCGGCGAGAACAATTCCGCGAGACGACCGGTCATGAGGGCCGAGGCGATGCCGTGGCCCGACACGTCGATGGAATAGAGGGCAATTTCCTGGTCCGAGATCGGGAAATATCCGACAAGATCGCCACCGATCTGCTGGCACGTCAGCAGGCGCAGCGACACCTCGCTTCCGTCGATCCGATGGTATGGCGCGGGCAGGAAGGCGCGCTGCAACTTACGCGCCTCCGCAAGGTCGCGGTTGATCCCTTCCTGCAGGGTCTGAAGATCCTGCAAGGCCGTCTGAACCTCATGGTTTCGATGCAGCAGAACCTCGTGCATGTGCAGGATGCGGCGACCCGTATCGATCCGGGCGCGCAACTCGCCCATATCGACCGGACGGGTGACGAAATCGTCCGCCCCCGCTTCCAGTCCGAGGGTCTTTGCGTGCGTGTCGGTGCGCGACGTGAGCAGGATGAAATACGCAAAGTCATCGCCGCGCAGGGCCCGAAAGGCACGACAGAAATCGGGGCCGTTCATGCCCGGCATCTGCCAGTCGCTGACAACGATCCTGATGCGACTGCCGTCGGGTCCCGCACAAAGCCGCAACGCATCCTCGGCGTTGGCAGCGGTCAGGACCTCCAGCTTGTTGCGTCGCAGCACGACCGACAACAACTGCCGTTGCGCCGCGCTGTCATCCACGATCAGCACGCAGGGTCGCATCGCCTCGATCGTGGGCGGCGGCAGAGAGAAAGCTGATGCGTCCATGGCTCCTTACCCGGGCGACTCGTGCCGAACGGGGTTAGGACAAACGCCTTAACGGGACGTGAAACGCAGAATTGTAGTCAAGGTTCGGCAGCAGGTTTACGAGCCGTTCACCTCTTCCGTGCGACACGTTGCCGATGGTGGATGAAGATCGCATATCGGACCTCAGGCACGAAATCGGGGAGGAGGACCTCGCCATCGTCCTCGGCATGTTCCTGTCGGAGGCGCAACGGATGATCGATGCCATCGCGACCGGCCTGTCCGATGATGCCCATGCCCGTGCCACGCATTTCCTGCGAAGCGGCGCCCTCAACATCGGATTCGTTGCCTTCGCCGCCGCCGCGGATCACGCTGCGGCCGCCGCGGAAACGGCCCGCGCCGCAACCGCGCCGCGCCTGTCGGAGATTCTGACGGCATCCGCCGCGTCACTCTCGCTCCGGATGCACGCCGGGCACCCGGGCTAGATCACCAGCTCACCCAGCATGGGGTCATCTGTCAGGTCGCGCCACACCATGCCGAGCGTCGACATCCGCGCCTCCATCTCCGCAAAGGCCGCTGGACTGGACGTCTCGATCCCGATGAGGACGGTGCCGAAGTTCCGGGCCGATTTCTTGAGGTATTCGAACCGCGCGATGTCGTCGTCCGGCCCGAGGATCGACAGAAAGTCTCGCAGCGCGCCCGGCCGTTGCGGCATCCGCAGGACGAAATACTTCTTTGTCCCGGCAAACCGCATCGCGCGTTCCTTGACGTCCGGCAGTCGCTCGAAGTCGAAGTTGCCGCCCGTCGTCACGCAGACCACGCGCTTGCCCGCGATTTCCGGTCCGAGATCGCGCAGGGCATCCACCGACAATGCCCCCGCAGGCTCCAGCACGATACCTTCGGTGTTCAAAAGTTCCTGAATGGTGATGCAAACCCTGTTTTCCGGCACGCGCAACACGTGCTGCGGCGGCACCTGCCGCAGGATCTCGAAGGGTTTCTCGCCGATCCGGGCGACCGCCGCGCCATCCACGAACGTATCCAGCTTCTCCAGCGTAACCGGCTTTCCCGCAGCCAGCGCCGCGGCAAGGCTGGCACCGCCCATCGGCTCGACGTACCGGATATCGGGAACAGTTCCGCGCGCGCGGAAGTAGGACAGCATGCCCGCCGACAGACCGCCGCCGCCCACGGGCAGAACGATCAGGTCCGGCAGGCCCTCCATCTGCTGCACCATCTCGACCGCGACCGCGGCCTGTCCCTCGATCACATCCCAATCGTCGAAGGGCGACAGAAACTGCGCGCCGCTTTCGACGCACCACGTCTGCGCAGCCTTCAGCGTGTCGTCGAAGAAATCGCCGACCAGCCTGATTTCCACCCGGTCGCCCCCGAACAGCCTGGTCTTGTCGACTTTCTGCCCCGGCGTCGTGACCGGCATGAAGATGACGCCCTCGACCCCCAGATGGCGACACATCCAGGCCACTCCCTGCGCGTGATTTCCGGCCGAGGCGCAGGCCACGCGGCCGCCCGACATCTTGCGCATGGCGTTGAAGGCCCCGCGCAGTTTGTAGGACCGCACCGGGGTCAGGTCTTCCCGCTTGAGCCAGATGTCCGCGCCGAACCGCGCCGAGAGATAATCGTTCCGCAGGAGGGGCGTCTCCGGAAAGACGTCGCGCATCGCATGGGCGGCGGCTTCGGCAGCGGCCACGACCTCATTCAACGGAACGGCCCTCGACCAGATATCCGTAGAGTGTCGTCAGCGTGGATACGCCCAGCATCAGCCCGATCCAGCCCACCACGCCCTGATAGACCGCCGAGATAAGCCCCGCCGTACCGTCCAGCAACGCCGGCACCTGCAGCACCAGTGAAAATCCGACCGTCAGCAGGGCCAGCACCATCACAGTCTCGGTGTGACCTTTCGTGGCTTCCATCCCCTCGCCCAGGGTCATCGGCCGACCGATCGCCCCGGCCGGCAACACGATCGCAAGGCGGTAGAAAACGATCATCCCGATGAACAGAGCCACCGCACCGACCAGCAGCGATCCGCCCGGAATCGCCAGTGCCAGCACCCCAAGCGGGATCGATATTCCCAGGATCGCCACGCCGACCAGCAGGCCGATCAGAAACGAGCGGCCGAAATATCCAAGCATTTCGTTGCCGTGAAAGGGCGGGATCCAGCCGGTCCCGTGCTCCTCCAGCAGGACGTAGCGATGCCAGGCCACCGCGATCCAGAGCGAGATCAGGACATTGACCAACGCGAGCATCAGGGCTGATCCGGCCTGCGCGCCCGACAGGGCGGTGCCTGCAAGGATATCCTCGCCGGTCATCCCGTCCGGTGCATCCGAAGACAGCCAGACAGTCAGGGCGATGACCACGGCATACGGCACCGCCGAGACGCGCAACGCCTCTCCCAGGTTCTCGATCAGCAGGTTCAACGCCCTGACGAACAGCTTCCAGCCAAGCATCTCGGCTCCCCTCTTTCCGGTCGCGCCTAGCCGTAAGGCCCGACCTCCGCTGCGTCAACGCAGGTCGACGGGAACGCAATCGTGACAAACGCGTTATCGCTCCGTCCAACCTGCAAACCCACGGAGAAATACAATGTTCAAGTCTTCATTCCTGACCGCCACTGCAGCGACCTGCCTGCTCGCGACGTCTGCCCTGGCCCAGACGGCCACCGCGCCGGCACCCGAGGCGGACACGACCGGAACCATGTCCCAGTCGACGGACGGTGCCATGTCCGATACCGGCACGACGCCGCCGGTCGCGACAGAGACCGAAAGCGCCATCGAGACCGATATGGCCGACACGACGTCCGGCATGGACGGGATGTCGCCCTTTTCCATGACGTCGTCCGCCACGGGCGACTACATGGCCTCCACCCTGATCGGCATGCGTCTCTATGTGACCGAAACCGAGATGGACCCGATGACCCCGGTTCCGGCCGGCTCGGCGACGGAGTGGGACGACGTCGGTGAGATCGGCGACATGGTCATCGGCTCCGACGGCCAGCTTCATGCCATCGTGCTTGATATCGGTGGTTTCCTCGGTCTCGGCGAGCGTCAGGTGGCCGTCGACTGGTCGGCCTTGCGCGCCGTGCGCGAAGACGACGATCCGGACGAGATCTTCTGGACAGTGAACGCGACCGCCGACGCGCTCGAGAACGCACCCGAGTTCGACGCCGACACGACGATCACCAACTGATCCGCCGGCGCGACGGACGGGGGGCCACACTGGCCCCCCGTCTGCCGATGCGGCCTTGCGAGCAAGCCCGAACGGGCATACCCCGCGAGCCAAACATCGGAGAGTTTTCATGGAAGCGCCCAAGAAAGTCGTGCTCGCCTATTCCGGCGGTCTCGATACGTCGATCATCCTCAAGTGGCTGCAGACGGAATACGGCTGTGAGGTCGTCACGTTCACGGCCGACCTGGGCCAGGGAGAGGAACTGGAACCCGCTCGCGCCAAGGCCGAGATGATGGGGGCGACATCCATTCACATCGAGGACCTCCGCGAGGAATTCGTCCGTGATTTCGTGTTCCCGATGTTTCGCGCCAATGCCCTCTATGAAGGCCTCTATTTGCTCGGCACCTCCATCGCCCGGCCCCTGATTTCCAAGCGTCTGGTGGAAATCGCCGCTGCCGAGGGGGCCGATGCCGTCGCCCACGGCGCCACGGGCAAAGGCAACGATCAGGTCCGGTTCGAACTGGCCGCCTATGCCCTGAACCCGGACATCAAGGTCATCGCGCCGTGGCGGCTCTGGGATCTGACAAGCCGCACGAAGCTTCTGGAATTTGCCGAGAAGAACCAGATCCCCGTCGCCAAGGACAAGCGCGGCGAGGCCCCGTTCTCCGTCGATGCAAACCTTCTGCACACCTCGTCCGAGGGCAAGGTCCTCGAGGATCCGGCGCAGGAGGCCCCCGACTACGTCCTTCAGCGCACCACCAAGCCGGAAGACGCGCCCGATACCCCCGAGATGGTCGAGATCAGCTTCGAGCGCGGCGATGCTGTCGCCATCGACGGCGTGGCCCTGTCGCCTGCCGCCCTTCTGACCAGGCTGAACGAACTCGGCGGCAAGCACGGAATCGGCATCCTCGATCTTGTGGAAAACCGGTTCGTCGGAATGAAGTCGCGGGGCGTCTACGAAACTCCGGGCGGCACACTCCTGCTGGAGGCGCATCGCGGCATCGAACAGATCACGCTGGATGCCGGAGCGGGCCACCTCAAGGACAGCATCATGCCGCGCTATGCCGAACTGATCTACAACGGCTTCTGGTTCTCGCCGGAGCGGGAGATGTTGCAGGCGCTGATCGACAAGTCGCAGGAGCATGTGACCGGGACGGTCCGTCTGAAGCTCTACAAAGGCAGTGCCCGCACCGTGGCGCGCTGGTCGGACCACTCGCTCTATTCGGAGGCGCATGTGACCTTCGAGGAAGACGCCGGGGCCTACGACCAGCGCGACGCAAAGGGCTTCATCCATCTGAATGCGTTGCGGCTGAAGCTCGTCGCAAACCGCAACAAGCGGGTCAGGGGCTGAGAAACTGCGTGATCGGCACTTGGAACCTACGGCGGGGCAGGCCAGTTTGTCGGGTATGAAACACATATCCGCACTGTCGCTCGCCGCTTTCACCCTCACCGCCCTGCCCGCCGCCGCCGAGACCGCCGTCGTTGCAGGCGGCTGTTTCTGGTGCGTCGAAGCCGATTTCGAATCCGTGCAAGGGGTGGGCGATGTCGTCTCCGGCTTCACGGGCGGCACGACGCCCGATCCGGTCTACCGCGCCTCCGGCGACCACATCGAAGCCGTGCGCATCCCCTTCGACGAAACCGAGGTCACATACCGCGAGATCCTCGACTTGTTCTTCCGGTCCATCGACCCGCTCGACGCGGGCGGTCAGTTCTGTGATCGGGGTCTTGAATACACGACTGCGGTCTGGGTCGACGGACCGGAGCAGCGCGCAACCGCCGAAGCCGCCAAGGCCGACGCCGAAGCCGCCCTCGGGCAGCAGATCGTGACCCCCATCTTCGACGCCGGCGCCTTCTATCCGGTCGATGACTACCACCAGGACTACTACAAATCCGATGATCGCCTCGGGGTCACGTCGGTCGGCCTTTTCGTGACCAAGGCCGACGCCTACAAACGCTATCGGGCTGGATGTGGCCGTGATGCGCGGGTGCGCGACGTGTGGGGTGACGCGGCGCCGTTCGTGAACTGATTAGACCCACGTCCGACACAGATCACCCGTAGATCACCCGTGGATCACCCACGCTTTTTCCACCCCCTGCGCGCGCCCGGGGTCCTCGAATGGAAGTCGGCGGGGCGTTTCCGGACCCAGGCCACGAATTTCGCAAGCCTCGGATGCGTCCGAAGGGTCTCGGGCGTGTTCCACATCCGCGCCAACTCCGCCTCCGACGCGGTCGCATGGATTTCATTGTGACATATCTGATGCATGAGCACGGTCGGCCCGCCCTTGCCACCACGCAGTTTGGGCACGAGGTGGTGCAGACTCTGCGGCGTGCCCGGCAAGACAGGCCTCTCGCACAGGGCACAGACGGGCTGGTCGGACGGCGTGTGCTCTGACATGAGCGTGAGGATGGATCGCACCCCGCCGGTTTCAACCGTCGCCGTCATCGGCGCAGGCCCCGCAGGCCTCATGGCAGCCGAAGCCGCGGCGCTCGCAGGGGCGCGGGTGCAGGTTTTCGACCGCATGCCCAGCCCCGCGCGCAAGTTCCTCATGGCGGGAAAATCGGGGCTGAACATCACCCACACTGACCCGGACATTGCCGCGGCCTACGGGTGCCCCGACCTTCTGCCGATGCTGCACGCGTTCGGCCCCACCCGGATCAGGGACTGGATGCTGGGGCTCGGACAGACTTCTTTCGCGGGCCCAACCGGTCGTGTCTTCCCCGACGCGATGAAAGCCTCGCCGCTGTTGCGCGCGTGGCTCGCCCGCCTCGATACGCTCGGCGTCACGCTGAACCGCCGGGCGCGCTGGACCGGATGGGACGGCCTGGCCCTCACTTTCGATGGTGCACCGCCCGTCACACCGCGCGCGACCGTCTTGGCGCTTGGCGGGGCATCCTGGCGCAGGCTCGGGTCGGACGGCGCATGGGCCGATCTGTTCGGCGCGGACGTCGCACCGTTCCGGCCCGCGAACGTCGGCTTGCGCATCGATTGGTCGCCCCACATGGCCCGGCATTTTGGCGCGGCGGTCAAGAATACCGGCCTTATCGTCGGCGGTGTCACCCAACGCGGCGAGTTCACGATCTCGTCCGAAGGTATCGAAGGTGGCGGGCTTTATCCCCTGACCCCGGCATTGCGCGACGGGGCACCCTTGGCGCTCGACCTCAAGCCGGACCTGTCCGAAGCCGAGACGCGTGCGCGCCTTGCGACCCGCGGCAAGGAAAGTTTGCCGAACCACCTTCGCCGCGCCCTGCGCCTGACACCGGTTCAGATTGCCCTGCTGCAGGAGTTTGCCCGCCCGCTTCCAGCGGACCTGACCCCTGTCATCAAGGCCCTGCACGTCGATCTCAAAGGTCCGCGCAACCTGGATCAGGCGATCTCCACTGCCGGTGGCCTGCGATGGGAGGCGCTCGACGACGCCCTGATGCTGAAGCACCGGGCCGGAACCTTCGCCGCAGGGGAAATGCTCGACTGGGAAGCGCCGACCGGCGGCTGGCTGCTGACGGCCTGCCTGGCGACCGGTCGCTGGGCCGGGGCGGCAGCTGCGGCCTATGCGTTGCGGTAGCGGTCCATCCAACCCAGCGTCGCACCCGTCTCGCCGCCCGGCTTGTATTCCGCACCAAGCGGCTGATCCCACCCGAGCCGCCGGAGTTCCGCAAAGACGTGATCATAGGCAAGCTCTCCTTCGTCGGGACGACCCCGTGCCGGCACGCCCGCGAACTGGATATGCCCGATAACCGGAAGACAGTCGCGCAACTGCCGCGTCAGGTCGCCCCCCATGATCTGAAGATGATAGCAGTCGAACATCAACTTGAGAGTATGCCGGCCCACCTCCTCGATCAGCGTGCGAGCCTGCGCGGAGGTCGATAGAAAGTAGTCCGGCGCATCGTGCCGGTTCAGCGGCTCGATCATCATGGTCATCTCGGGTGCGGCGTCGCAGGCATAGCGCAGGTTGGAGACAAAGGTGTCATGGGCATCCTGCCCACGGGCAAAGCCCGCCATCACATGCACCGCGCCCGCACCGATGTCCCGTGCGTAGCCGATGGCCTGATCGATCGCGGCCCGGGCCGCATCTTCCTGTCCCGGCAGTGCGGACAGGCCGTTGGTATCGCCCCGAACCGTGTTGAGGCCCAGCGCGGGAAGGTCCGTTTCCTGCAACACGGCGGCGATCTCTTCGGCGGGCACGTCATACGGCCAATGGAACTCGACCGCATCGAACCCCGCCGATTTCGCCGCACGCACGGCATCCACCAGGGGCAGATCCGTCCACAGAAAGCCCAGGTTGGCCGAAAACTTCATGCGTCCCACTCCACATCGAATTTCGTCACAAGATCCGAGACTTGCATCTCGGTCAATCCGCGCGCGCCGAACCCGCGCGTCAGCAGCGCCAGCTTCGCCGTCGCCTCCAGCTCTTCGATGGCATTGCAGGCGGCGTCCAGATCCTTGCCCGCGACGACCGGGCCGTGATTGGCAAGCATCACCGCGGATCGCTTGCCCGCCAGCCCGCGCACGGCCTGTCCCATCGCCGGATCGCCGGGCATGAAATACGGCAGCAGCGTCACCCGGCCCAATTGCATCACCGAATAGGGCGTCAGCGGTTCGAGAAACTCCTCGCCCGGTTCCGTCAACAGCGACAGCGCGACCGAATGGCAGGCGTGCAGATGCACGACCGCACCCGTGTTGCGCGTGTCGTAAAACGCTGAATGCAATGGCATTTCCTTGGTCGGCATATCGCCTGACAGATGCACGCCGTCGCGGTCGAAACGGGCGAGGCGCGCGGGGTCGAGCCGTCCGAAACTGCTGCCCGTGGGCGAGACCAGCAAACCGCCGTCTTCGGTCCGGGCAGAGATGTTGCCGGTCGATCCGTGGGTCAGCCCCCGGTCAAAAAGCGAGCGCGCCAGAAGGCACATATGGTCGCGCAATTGCGTCTCGGTCATGCGCCATCCCCGTGGGCCAGTGCGCGGCGGAACGCCGGGCGCGCACGCATCAGGGTCATGTGCGCGCGCAGGGCGTCGTTCAGGTCGAACTTGAGCCCGGCCGCCCAGGCGCAACAGTGGGCCAGCAGGAAATCGGGGATCAGGGGATCGTCTCCCATCAGGCAGGGACCCTTGCCCAGCAGATCCGACATCACCTCGGCATAGCGGGAAAATTGCCAGCGCAGAGAGGGCTTTACGGCTTCGACGCGGTGCGTGTCCGGCAGCACGAACGAATGCTTTGCATAGCCCCAGAGCACGGCATCGAAGGTCTCGTTGATCGTATTGGTCAGGGCGTCCTGACGGGCGCGGTCATAGGTTCCGGGTGCGTGGGTGAACCGACCGGCGCGGTCGGCGAGCATGGTCATCTGCGCGACGGAGTCGAACACCGGTCCGTCGTCGGTCACAAGGACGGGGATCTTGCCCAGCGGCGAGAGGGCCAGCGCCTCGGACGAGCGGGGCGCGGTGGGAATGAACGCGAACGGCTCCTCCAGCTCTTCCAGCAGCCACAGGGTGCGCAGCGCGCGGCTTTTGATCTGTCCGTGGAGTTTGTACATTCCGGGGTAACTTTCCGAGCCGGGTTTCACATTTTGTGAACAGGTCAGCGTGCCATCATGGCAAGCCGGATGAACGCCCGCTCCATCACCGCCATTTGCGGTGCGCGCGACGCGGAGCGCAAGGTCAGGTCGGTGTCCATCAGAAGCGCCAGCGCGGTCTCGAGACGGGCCGCCCCCCAGCCGCGCACCTGCCGTTCCATCGCATCGCGGCGTGGACCGAAGACGGGCGGACGCAGGTTGCCGACCCCGCCCGCGACGGCGGCCGCGTGCAACTGCTGGAAATGCCGCGTGGCGAAGATCACGAGGGTGACGGCGGCGATGCCCTGACCGCCCAGCCGCTGCATCAGGGGACCGATGGCCTCCGACCGGCCATCCGCGGCGGCGGAGATGACCTCGTCGGTGTCGGCCTCGATGGTCGCGGGCGACATGAGGACGACGGCATCGGAATCGACCTCGGTCCCGGCCGCGTAGAGCGCCAGCTTGGTCAGGGTCTGGCGAAAGTCTCCGGGGTCAAGCTGAAGCGCCAGCGCCTCGACCGCGCGTTTCGCCTCCGCCGTCAGCGACAGGGATTCGGCGGCGATCGCGGCCTCGATCTCCTCGCGGCCCATCGGTTCATCGTAAAGGCCGATGGAAACGGCTTTAGAATGCGCCTCGAAGGCCTTGCGGAGCTTCGAGGTTTTCTTGAGAGCCCCGGCCGTCACGACAAGCGCCGCGTCGCCCGCCGCCAAATCCTCGAGCGCGGCACGGACCGGCGGGGTCTGAACCTCCGTCACGCCATCGACGAAAACGACGCGGGGCCCCGGAAAGAACCCCACGGACTTGAGCGCGTCGAGGACGGCGGTCGGATCGGACTTGGCCTCGGCCCCGGAAAGCCGGGTCAGACGCATTTCCGCATCGGCCCCGGGACCGGCAAGGGTGGCGATCAGGTCCTGTCGCTTGAGGGCGACGCGCATGGCGTCGGCGCCGTAGATCAGCGCGCCGGCGGTTCCGGGGTCCGGCGCCGCGAAGAATCGCGCGGCTTGCGGCCCGCGCAGGTTCATAAGCCGCCGGCGTCGGCCAGAAGGCGGGTGACGACCTTGTCGGCGAGGATGACGGCAAGACGGCGCTCGGCGTCCCGCTCCGATTCGAGAGTCGAGATGGTCGAGCCGGTGGCGGAATAGGACGTGAAGGCCGCGTCGGTGCCCAGAAGCGTCGGAGCCTCGGCGCCAAGCGGCGTCAGTTGCCAGGCGATCCGCCCCTCGATGTTGAACCGGGTGATGTTGTTGGACCCGTCGATGGCGAGGGCCTCCTGCGCGGTGACGATACCGTAGGTCAGGTCATAGCGGGGCGCGGCGGGCGCGCCCAGCCGCTCCTCCATCCGCGCCAGGAACGCGAAATCCACGTCGTTTTCCGGATCGGCGATCCGTACCGATCCCCGCAGCGCGGCCCCCTCGCCGGTCGGGCCGTAGACCGGCGCGAACCCGCAGGACATCAGCATCGCGGCGCAGGCCGGGCCGAGGAGGGCGCGCCTAGACCACGACATTGACGATCCGTCCCGGCACGACGATCAGTTTCTTGAGCGCGGCACCGTCGAGTGCCTTGAGGACAGCGGCGTCCTGCATCACCAGCGCCTCGACCGATGCCTTGTCGGCATCCTTGGCCACGGTGATCTCGGACTTCTTCTTGCCGTTGATCTGAATCGGCAGGGTGATGGTGTCGTCCACCAGCAGGGCCGGATCGGCCTTGGGCCAGGATGCGTTCACCACGAAGCCGGTGCCGCCCATCATCTGCCAGATCTCTTCGGCCAGATGCGGGGTCATCGGGGCCATGAGTTGCGCGAGGACCTTCATCGCGGCGCGCCGCGCATCGGCCCCGGCGTCGGATTTGTGCAGCGTGTTGGTGAACTCATAGAGCTTGGCGACGGATTTGTTGAAGGCAAATCCCTCGATGCCCTCGGTCACATCCTTGATGGCGCGCGCGGTCGCCTTTTCCAGAACGGCGTCGTCACCATTGGCGGGCCGGTCGGCGCGTTCCAGATCGTGGGCCAGACGGTGCACGCGAGTCAGGTGCTTGGCCGTCGCCTCCGCGCCCGATGCCGTCCACTCCACATCCCGCTCGGGTGGGCTGTCGGACAGGACGAACCAGCGGGCGGTATCGGCGCCGTAACTGGCGATGATGTCCATCGGGTCCACGACGTTCTTCTTGGACTTGGACATCTTGGCGGAGGGGATGATCTCGATCGTCTCACCGGTCGCCTTGACCGTCTTCGACTCGAGGTCGACATCCTCGGGCAGATGATAGACCGCCCGCCCCTTGTCGTCGCGGGTCTGGTAGATGGCGTGCGTCACCATCCCTTGGGTGAACAGAGCGTCGAACGGCTCCTCGGTGCCTTGCGGAAGGTGGCCGGTCTTCTGCATCGCGCGGGCGAAGAAGCGCGAATAGAGAAGGTGGAGAATCGCGTGCTCCACCCCGCCGATGTATTGATCGACGTTCATCCAGTAGGCGGCGTCGTCCAGATCGGTGGGCGTCTTGGCGTGTGGCGCGGTGAAGCGGGCGAAATACCAGCTTGAATCGACGAAGGTGTCCATCGTGTCGGTTTCGCGCCGCGCGGGCTTGCCGCATTCGGGGCAATCGGTGTTGCGCCATGTCGGGTGCCGGTCGAGCGGATTGCCGGGCACGTCGAAGGTCACGTCGTCGGGCAGTGTGACGGGCAGGTTTTCCTTTTTCTCGGGCACCACGCCGCAGGTGTCGCAATGCACCACGGGAATCGGACAGCCCCAGTAGCGCTGGCGCGAGAGGCCCCAGTCGCGCAGGCGGAATTGGGTGCGGCCTTTGCCAAGGCCCTCCCGCTCGGCCCAGTCGATGGTGGCATCGATGGCTTCCTGTCCGGTCGCGATATCCACGCCTGCGGGCTGTTCCAGCCAGCGCACGGTTTCGGTCTTTGGGGGGACGAAAGCGGTATCGGTGACGGACGCACCGTTTTCGAGAGCCACGAAGGTATCGATGACGCGCAGGTCATACTTCCGCGCGAAATCGAGGTCGCGCTGGTCATGGGCCGGGCAGCCGAAGATGGCACCGGTGCCGTAGTCCATCAGGACGAAGTTCGCGACCCAGACCGGCAGCGTGCCGCCCAGCGGGTTGGCGACGGTCAGGCCGGTGTCGAAGCCGCGCTTTTCGGCTTTCTCCAGCGCTTCCTCGGTCGTGCCGCCCTTGCGGACGTCGACGTTGAAGGCCGCCAGATCGGGAGCGTCCGCCGCCAGAGCCTTGGCCAGCGGGTGCTCGGGCGCGATGGCGAGGAAGGACGCGCCGCGCAGGGTGTCGGGGCGGGTGGTATAGATGTCGATGCCGGAATGGCCATGCGCCGGGGCGGTCAGGGCGAACGTCATTTCCAGCCCGCGCGACTTGCCGATCCAGTTTTCCTGCATCAGGCGGACCTTCTCGGGCCAGTGCTCCAGCCCCTTCAGCGCCTCCAGCAGGTCCTCGGCCATGGACGAGATCGCGAAGGCCCACTGGGTCAGTTCCTTGCGTTCCACGTCGGCACCCGACCGCCAGCCCTTGCCGTCGATCACCTGCTCGTTGGCGAGCACGGTCATGTCGACCGGGTCCCAGTTCACGATGGCGGGCTTGCGATAGACCAGACCCGCCTCCAGCATGTCGAGGAACAGCGCCTGTTGCTGGCCATAGTATTCGGGGTCGCAGGTTGCGAATTCGCGGGACCAGTCGATCGACAGGCCCAGCGGCTTCATCTGTCCGCGCATCACGTCGATGTTGTCGTAGGTCCATTGCTTCGGGTGTCCGCCGGAGGCCATGGCGGCGTTTTCGGCGGGCATCCCGAAGGCGTCCCAGCCCATCGGGTGCAGCACCGAGAAGCCGCAGGACATCTTGTAGCGCGCGATGACGTCGCCCATCGTGTAGTTGCGGACGTGCCCGATATGGATGCGGCCCGAGGGATACGGGAACATCTCCAGCACATAGTACTTGGGCCGCGCGTCGCGGGTCGCGCGGAACAGGTCGGCCTCGGCCCAGGCGCGTTGCCATTTCGGTTCGGTATCGGCGGCGTCGTAGCGGCTCATGCAAGGTCCCGGCGTGGAATGCGCCGTGGATCAGGCCCGGACGGCGTCTGGTGTCATATATAAGAGAGAGGGGCTGTTGGCCGGCACGTCAGGCCGTCAAAGCCGACTGTCCCGGATCCGAAGCTGGCGCGCGCGCGTCAGGATGGCGTCCTCGATCGCGCGCTGCGTCTCGCGGTTGGCGCTTCCGCCCCGGGTCCGAAGCGCCACGTTGAGCGAGCGGGCGTCGAGGGCCGGGTCCTTGATGAACACGGTCGCCTGATACGACTGGCCGCCGCCCGGCGGCACGCCGTAGCCGAACTGGATCACGCCGGAGAACGGATCGGCGTTCTGCACCGGCATGAAGGACAGGACATCGAGCGAGGCCGCCCAGAGATACTTGTTCACCTCGAGCGTGGTGTTGGGGTCGTCGCGGGTCTCGAACAGGTCGAGGATGCTGGACCGGGTGGAGTTGCGCCGCTGATCGCGCAGCTCCGTCACCGGGTTGGACTGTTGTGCAATCCGCTCTTCGCGGGTCTGACCGAACAGGAGGGCGTTTCCGCACCCTGCCAGCAAGGCCAGAACTACCAGAGCGGCGATCGCTCGAAACGCGGCCCGTGCCTGCATGATGACGTCCCCCATATGTCTCGTGGCCCTTGCCTACCCCAAGGCCCGCCGCCCTCACAAGGCTTTGCGGCAACACAGCCCCCTTGAGTAAGGCCGGACTTGGGCGGCCCGTGGCGCATGTGTGGCAAGACTGCACCGGTAACCGGGCGAAAACCGGTCGAGGCCGTGGGCCAATGTTGCGAGGGGCGAAAGGATGATGGAAACGACTTCCACGCCCAACGCGATTCCCGTGGTGGGGACGATCTTCGAAACACGAGGGAAAACCATGAAATCCATTCTCTTCGCATCTACCGCTCTGGTTGCCTTCGCGGGCGCCGCTGCGGCACAAGGTGTCTCCCTGACCGGCTTGGCCGAAATGGGTATCTACAACTCCGACGGCCACGCCAACGACAACGGTGACGACACGGAGTTCTTCTCCGACATCGACGTCACGTTCACGCTGTCGGGCGAAACCGACAACGGTCTGACCTTCGGTGCCTCCGTCGATCTCGACGAAGCCGACCAGCTGGCCAACGAAGACCAGGACGCCGACTTCACCGTCTTCATCTCGGGCGCGTTCGGCACCCTGACGATGGGCGACACCGACGGTGCCCTCGACTGGGCGATCACCGATGCGAGCGTCGGTTCGGCCGGTTCGATCAATGACGACGAGACCGAGCACAACGGTTACCTCGGCGGCAACCCGTTCGACAGCTTCTACGACGGTCAGATCCTGCGCTACGACAACACCTTCGGTGCCTTCGGCGTCGCGTTGTCGGCCCAGATCGACGACGGTCGTGACGCAGCCGGCGCGCAGGTCGTTGCCCCCGCCGTCTCGAACCAGAGCGATCCGGTCATCGGCATCGGTTTCCGCTATGCGCTGGACCTCGGCGGTTCGACCGTCAACTTCGGTCTCGGCTACGAATCGACCTCGGTCGACGCCGTCGGCGCCTTCACCCGCGGTGGCGTTGCCCGCCTGCCGGGCGACTATGACGCGGTCGGTTTCTCGGTTGCCGGCACGTTCAGCGGTGTCTCCGCTGCCCTGTCGTACATCTCGGTTGACGGCCCCGTTGCCGCCGCCACGTTCAACTACGACCACGTCGGTATCGGCCTCGGCTACACCACCGGCCCGATCACTGTCGCCGCGAACTACGGCAACTTTGATTACGACGATGGCGACGAGAAGGACGGCTATGCCCTGACTGCCGGTTACGACCTCGGTGGCGGTGCGTCGATCCTGTTCGGCTACAGCGACGGCACCACGAAGAACGGCCCCGTTGCCGGTGTCGGCGTCGACGAGAGCTCCTACTCGCTCGGTGTGAGCATGTCCTTCTGATCCACCCGGATCGATCGACGACGGAAGAGCGGGCCTTGTGCCCGCTCTTTTCGTTTGGCCATAACGGGTCCGAACCCACCCGGAGGCCCCATGTCCCTGTCCGACATCACCGCCCGCATCGCCGCCGCCTGCAAGGCCGCCGGTCGATCCCGTGAGGACGTCACCCTGATCGCCGTCTCCAAGGTGCAGCCGCCCGACCGCGTCGAGGCCGTGATCGCCGCCGGGCACCGCGTCTTCGGTGAGAACCGCGTCCAGGAGGCGCAGGGCAAATGGCCTGCCTGGCAGGAGGCGACCCCGGGGATCGAATTGCACCTGCTGGGACCGCTACAATCCAACAAGGTCCGTCCGGCCGTCGAATTGTTCGACGCGATCCATTCGCTGGACCGCCTGAAGCTGGCCCGGCGCATCGCCGACATCGCCGGGGAACTGGGCCGCACGCCGCAGCTTTTCGTGCAGGTCAACACCGGAGACGAAAGCCAGAAGGCGGGCATCGCCCCCGAGGAGACCGATGATTTCGTGCGCGACGTGCGGGCGATGGACCTGAGCGTCGCGGGCCTGATGTGCATTCCGCCGGCCGATCAGGATCCGGCCCCGCATTTCGACCTGCTGGCGGAGCTGGCCGCGCGGAACGGCCTTCGGGGCCTCAGCATGGGGATGAGTGCGGATTTCGAGATCGCCATCGCACGCGGGGCCACCCATATCCGCGTCGGGTCGGCGATTTTCGGGGAGCGTGTGGCGGCGGTGTGACCCCCGCCCTAGGGCACGATCAGGCGGGTCGCGTAGGTGATCCGTTTCGCGATCCACAGCAGATGGCGCGGATCGAGAGCGACGCAGCCTTCCGTCGGATAGCCGGGCCTGCGCCAGCGGTGCAGAAAGATCGCCGAGCCGCGTCGGTGTTCGGCGCGCGGCCAGTTCCAGTCGGTCAGGATCACCAGATCATAGAGCGGGTCGGCGCGGGCGAGGCGTTCGGCAGAGGCCGCGAAGGGCGTGCGCACCATGAGGTTGTAGTCCTCGTGCCCGGGATCATCGCACCACAGGTCGCCGGGCCGGATCGGAAGCGCCCAGTCGGTCGGACGCGCCATGCGGTCGGGACGGAACAGCATCCCGACGATGCCGTGCGTTCCCCGCGGCGTGGCCCCGTCCCCCTCCCGCTTGTCGGTGCGGACGCCGCCGCGACCCATGGTGCAGGGCAGCATCCGTCCCATGAACCGAAGGCCCGCGGGCGTCAGGACCATGTCGCGCGGCGTCACTTCAGATGGCCCGACTTGGCGCGCTTGACGTCGAGATAGGCCGCGTTGTCCGGCCCGCGTCCGACGTGCAGGGGCACCCGCTCGGTCACGTCGATCCCCTGCGCCGTCATCATCGCGATCTTGCGCGGGTTGTTCGTCATCAGGCGGATGCGCCCGATTCCCATCCGCCGCAGCAGCGCCGCGCCTAGGCGGAAGTCGCGTTCATCGTCTTCGAAGCCGAGGCGGTGATTGGCCTCGACGGTGTCGAAGCCCTGATCCTGCAGGTCATAGGCCCGCATCTTGTTGGCGAGACCGATGCCCCGCCCTTCCTGGTTGAGATAGAGGAGCACGCCTGCCCCCTCCGCCCCCATGGCGCCCAGCGCTCCGTGGAGTTGCGGGCCGCAGTCGCATTTCAGGCTGCCGAGGACGTCACCGGTGAAACACGCCGAGTGCAGCCGGACGAGCACCGGTGCGGCGCGATCCGGCGCGCAGATCTCGACCGCGTAATGCTCCTCTCCGCCGCCATCCTCGCGGAAGACGTGCAGGCGACCGGCGCCTGCGGCGGCCATCGGCAGGCGGGCGGCGGCCACATCCAGCGGCAGGCCCACCTGCGGCGCATAGGTCGCTGGCAGGACGGTCAGTCC
>JBARXR010000076.1:0-1714 GCA_049647445.1 Jannaschia sp.
GCCCGAGATGGGCGTTACGGTCTACGACTGGTCCGATGTGGACCGCGCCATCTTCCGCGATGCGGCGCAAGCGGCCTGGGCGGAATGGGCGGAAAAGACACCCGAGACGGCGGCCATCGTGCAAAGCCACCGCGACTTCATAAAGCGGATCGGCCTTGGTGACTGACGTGTATCGCTAGGCAAAAATCCTGAAATGGGCTGAGCGCTCGCCCAGCCCATTTTTCGCTGTCCTCGGGCAGAACATATCTTGAAGCCCTGATGCACCAGACCCGGCATTTCGGGCATTTCTCTCGCTCACTTGCCTGACCGACCCCTCATTTTTCGACTTGGGGGCCCATTACAAAACGGCCGATCATCGTCGAGATGCGAGGATGGACCTCGGATAAATGTCGGTCGAAGTCTCGGACCATGACGAGCTCCTCCAACTATTTGATATGATACATGTTCTTTGCGGCAGGGCGTCATTGGCCGTTTTTGGTTGTGGGGATCGACAGCAAGCAGGATTTAAGCGGAGGCAAATAAGCGATGGAGGCCGCCGAACACCGAAACATGGTCGGTGACGACATAACCGGCGTAGAGGCCGATCGAGGGGATGACCAAGGCATCGACCCGATACGCCGCAAGCGATCCGTCAGCCTAGGACGCGAATACCCCATAGCCGTAGGTCGCAAGGTCCGAGTTCATCCACGTGGCAGCCGCGCGCGCACCAATCTGGAAGCGATCGGACACGCTGTATCCTGTCGACAGCGACGCATTCACCGCGGTCCCGCCATCTGTGTCCGAGACCTCGTGAAGGACCTCGATCTCGACGCCGCGATGGGCGCGGCCATTTGCGTCAGAGCCAACCGGTCGCCGCGGTGGGCACAGGCGTGGCGACCATCGCGCGCGCCAGATCGATAAAGCCCGCGACCTGATGGCGGGACAGCGCCTCGCCCTTTTCGGCCGTGGCCAGATGCGCCTCGCCGACGACGCCGTCGTCTGAGAGGTCGGATGCGATCCAGCCGAAAGACGTCGGCCCAATGGGGGAAAGTGCCGACGTTTCGGCGGCCGAGGCGTAGTCCCGCGCGCGGGCCATGTCGACCGTCTCCGGGCGGAAGGCGAGCATGAGCGAGGTCTCCCGGTCGCCGCCGTGGATGCCGAAGGACGCTTCGCGCGCGGAAAACAGCCCCTCCGGCGCGCCGAACCCCATCCACTGCGTCTTGACGGCCAGCATCCCCGCGCGCACCCGCAACTCCCGGCTCAGGACGGAGACGAGGTCGAGGTTGCCGCCGTGTGAATTCACGATCGCCAGTTTGCGCAGCCCCGCGCGCGCGACCGACAGGCCGATTTCGGTCCATGTGGCGAGCGCGGTTTGTGCTGTCAGGGTGACGGTGCCTGCGGCCCAGAGGTGTTCGTTCGACTTGCCCACGGTTTGGACCGGCAAGATCAGCAGGTCGAGGTCGGCGGGGCACTCGGCGCGCAGGCGCGCGAGCATCCCCTCGGCGATCAGCGTGTCGGTGCCGACGGGCAGATGGGGGCCGTGCTGTTCGATGGCGGCGGTCGGCAGGATCGCGATGGTGCGATCCGGGTCCAGCGCGGCGAAGTCGGGAGCGCGCAGGTCGAGCCAGTCGCGGGCGCTCATGTCGGCACCTTCGGCGCGTAGGTCGCGTCGAGGCGGCTGGCGAGATAGTCCGCGGCACGGATCGGCGGGTACTTGGCCGCGCCGGTGCCGGGC
>JBARXR010000077.1:0-13035 GCA_049647445.1 Jannaschia sp.
CGGGCCCACGGCGCATCGCGGCCACGATCGAGACGACGGAAGGCGTACGGACGCTCGAATGACCGTTGATCCCGACATTGACGACCTGCTGGCGATGGCCGAGACGGCCCGCGCGGAATTTCCCGCGCCCTTCGCCGCGCTCGCGGCCGAGGTGCGTCTGGTGGTCACCGATTGGCCGGACGAGGCAGTGCTCGAGGAGATGGACGTCGAGAATTCCTATGAGCTGACAGGTCTCTATGAAGGCGAACCGCTCACCGAACGCTCTCTCGAGGTGCCATCACCGCCGTCCACCGTCTTTCTGTTCAGGCGCCCGATCCTGGACGAATGGGTCGCCCGGGGCGATGTGACCCTGTCCGACCTCGTGTCCCATGTAACGGTGCACGAATTCGCCCACCATTTCGGCTGGTCGGACGAGGATATCGCCCGGATCGACCCATGGTGGGAGTGACCGCCAAAGACCGCCAAAGGTCTTGTATCTGGCACCCGAACGGAAAAGGGCGCCACGAGGGGCGCCCTTCCGGTGTCGATCAAGGCTGATCTCAGGCTGCGACGCGGGCAGACAGGATCTCGTCCACGGCCTTGAGCGCGCCGTCTTCGTCCATGTTGTTCACAGCGGCAAGTTCGCGCGTCAAACGGTCCAGCGCGGCTTCATACAACTGCCGCTCGGAATAGGATTGCTCTCGTTGCTCGTCGTTGCGGTGCAGGTCGCGCACGACTTCCGCGATCGCGATCAGGTCGCCCGAATTGATCTTGGCTTCGTATTCCTGCGCGCGGCGGGACCACATCGCGCGCTTGACGCGCGCCTTGCCTTTGAGCGTCGACATGGCCTTCGTCACGACTTCCGGGGAAGACAGGGAGCGCATGCCAACGTCGGTTGCCTTGTGTGTCGGCACCCTCAGCGTCATCTTGTCCTTCACGAAGGAAATGACGAACAGCTCCAGCTCCAGCCCGGCGACTTCCTGCTTTTCGACGGAAACGATCTGGCCCACGCCGTGCGCGGGGTACACGACGAAATCATTGGGGCGGAACTCGGATTTCTTCGACATGGTAATCCTTTCGATAACGTCGCCCCGCCGGTGATCGGCACAAGGAACGACTGCCCGGAGCATCCCCCGGGGCAGAGTGTCAGCGCTACGGTTCTTGGTCCGGCGAAACCAACACGCGGGACCGCAGTGGCAGAGCACACCGGCACAGACGGTGTTTTCACTGCATACCACAAAAGAAGGTGTTACGAAAGCGTCACCTAAGCTGACCCAAAGGACCTGTGGTCAGGCCCCGCGTCAGCCGCCCTCGCCGGGGGCTTCGGAAAAGAGGTCCATCTTCCCCTCCTTGCCGTCCATTTCTTCGGCATTGGGAAGCGGGTCTTTCTTCGTAATGATGACGGGCCAGAGCTCGGAATATTTCCGATTGAATTCAACCCACTTGTCCATATCCGGCTCGGTGTCCGGCCGGATCGCGTCGGCCGGGCACTCCGGCTCGCAGACACCACAGTCGATACATTCGTCGGGATGGATCACCAGCATGTTCTCGCCTTCGTAGAAACAGTCCACTGGGCAGACCTCGACGCAGTCGGTGTATTTGCAGGCGATGCAGGCGTCTGTGACGATATAGGTCATGTGTGTTGTCCATGGTCGAATCGCCATCGGTCTAGCGACCCCTCCGGACGGGTTCAAGGCGACCCGTTGGCCCGCGCGGCAGAGGAACGCATTATCCTCGCTCCGGAACAGGCCACAGTGCATCGTCACCCGAAACCTGCCCGGCACGCCTGGCCCCACCAAGCCCTCAGTCGGTCGTCCGGTCGCGTGCGGCATCCAACTTGCGCCTGTCCCGCCCGGTGGGTCTGGGACCCGCCCGCGGGATCGGGGCGGGACTTTCGTCGCGGTAGGCGGCTTGCGCCTCGGGCGCGGGTCCGCGGCGAGACAACAGGGCGGTCACTACGACGACGCGAACCGCCTCGCCCTGTGCGAACGTCAGAATGTCACCCGGGACCACGCCCAGACTGCCCTTGATTGTCCGCTCACCGTTGACCCTGACCTTGCCATCGGCAACGGCCTTGGCGGCAAGTGTGCGCGTCTTGAAGAAGCGCGCCTGCCAAAGCCATTTGTCCAGACGCTGACGCGGGGCCGGTTCGCTCAAGTGTTCTTGAGCGCCGCCAAGGCAGCGAACGGATTGTCGGGATCGACGGGCTTTTCACGCTTCGGCCTGGCCTCATAGGTCTTCGGACCGCGATCGCCACCTTTCGGTGGACGTTTACCGCCGGGCTTGTCGCCGCGCGCCTTGCCTGCGGCCTTCGCACCCTGCTGAGGCCGGTCCGCCTGCTTGCCACCCTCTCGCCGGGGCCCGCGCGTCGCGCTGCGTTTCGGGGCCCATGTGAAGGTGAAAAACGTCTCGACTTCGTGACCTGCCGTGTCATCGGTGGCAATCGCGGTTCCGTCCGGTTGTTCGGCCGGGGCCGACCCGTCCGGTTCCGGACCCGGAGGTTCGGTCGTGGTCGCCTCGACCGCGCCGGTCTCGTCTGCGTCGACCGGCGACGCCGTTGCATCGGCAACGCCAACGTCGGCCGGTCCCTCCGGCTTCTCTGCGGACTCCCCCGGTGCGGTCGCGGCTTTGACTTTCGGCCGCTCGCCCCGTTCGGCGTTATAGCCCAACCCGCCCATCAGATCGGCGAATTGTTCGAGCGTCATGCCCGTGATCGAGAGCATGTCCGGCGTCGCCTCGAACCCGCCACGGCTGTCCGCCGGGCGCAGCAGGTCCGCCAGACGCTCCAGCATGTCGATGCGGATCGCGCGCGCACCTGCAAGACGGTAACCGGCCATCGTGTAGTACCCGACCGGCGCATCCGGCATCGCGGGCACGGTCACAAGACCGGGCGGCGGGGATTCGGGGAATTCGTCCAGGCCCTGCCAGAGCGACCAAAGCACAAGGCGCAATCTGGTGGGCGCAGGCTTCAGCAACAGGTGCTGGAAAACGGTGAACTGACCAAAGCGGACGCCGTGCTTGCGCAAATGCCCGCGTGCCTCCTGGTCGAGGTCCTTGACCTCCTGCGCGACGTCCTGCCGGGGCAAGACCCCGATCCCCTCCAGCAATCGAAACGCAAACCCGCGCGCGAGACCGGTCACGGCCTCGTCGCGCGACATCGCCATCAACGGGTCAAACCCGAGGGCAACCTTGCGGTCGATGAAATGCTGGAGGCGGCGCATGACTTTCTGCATGACCTCGGGACCGGCCTCGTCATCGACGAAGGCCTCGACCGAAGGCTTGAGGATCTCGGAACCCTTGACGAGCTTGCCGACGGCCTCGGTGCCCCACATCAGGCCACCCTGCTCGGTGAAGTCCATCTCCGTGTCGGGCGCGTTGTAGAAGCGATCGGCGCGCAGGTGAAATTCGGGACGCAAGGCTTGCGCCGCCGCTTGACGCACGGTCTTGGTCTCGTCCGGCGTGGTCGTTCCCGTCTGGTGGAACTGGAAACCTTCCAGCCGCCCCAGCGTCTCGCCCTCGACGAGCACCTCGCCCTTGTCGTTGATGTCGGCCAACAGGCCCTCCTTCATCTTCAGCCGCCGCAGCAGCACACTCGTCCGTCTGTCGACGAACCGATTGGTCAACGCCAAGTGTAGCGCATCCGACAGGCGGTCTTCTACCGCCCGTGTCGCTTCGCGCCAATGGGCTTCGTTGTCCACCCATCCCTTGCGCTGCGCCACGTAAGTCCACGTGCGGATATATGCCAGACGCTTCGACAGGGTGTCGATGTCGCCGTCCGTCTTGTCGATGCGCTTGATCTGCCGGGCGAACCAATCGTCGTTGACCCGTCCCTGCGCGTGCAGGAAGTCGAAGATGCGCGCCAGCAACGTCGTGTGCTCCCCGTGACTGATCCCCTGAAAATCGGGAATGCGGCAGACGTCCCACAGCAATTTCACGTCGCGGGCGTCCGTCAGCCGGGACGCTACCCCCTCGAGCTGGTTCAGGGTCTTGAGGGATTGGAGGTCGTCCGCTTCACGTCCCTTGGTCAGGATCTGCTCCGGGTGCGCCTCCTCCAGCGACGCGATCAGGGCCTCGGCAGAGCCGAAGGACAGCCGGTCGTTGCGCCAGCACAACCGCTCGATCGGTTTGAACCGGTGGTCCTCGATCGCTTCCGCCAGCCCCTCGTCCAGGGGTGCCGCCTCGCCCGTGACGCCGAAGGTGCCGGGCTGCATGTAGCGCCCGGCCCGGCCCGCGATCTGGGCCAGTTCGTGCGGCATCAACGGGCGCATCCGCTGCCCGTCGAATTTGGACGTTGCCGAGAAAGCGACATGCTTGATGTCGAGGTTGAGGCCCATGCCGATGGCGTCCGTCGCAACGAGGTAGTCCACGTCACCGTTCTGGTACATCGCGACCTGGGCGTTCCGTGTCCGGGGCGACAACGCCCCCATGACAACCGCTGCACCCCCCTTCAGGCGGCGCAGAAGCTCCGCAATGGCATATACATTTTCCACTGAAAATCCGACGATTGCCGTTCTTCCGGGCATCCGGCTTATCTTTTTCGAACCTGTATAGAGCAATTCACTGAAGCGTTCGCGGCGCACGAACTGTGCCTCCGGCACAAGCTGCGCGATGGCCGGGCGCATCGTGTCCGAGCCCATGAACAGCGTCTCGTGCAAGCCGCGCATGTTCAGGAGGCGGTCGGTGAACACGTGGCCGCGGTCCGGATCGGCACAGAGCTGTATTTCGTCGATCGCGACGAAATCTGCTCCCATGCCCTGCGGCATGGCCTCCACGGTACAGACCCACCAGGCAGCGCGCGGCGGCACGATCCGCTCCTCGCCGGTCACCAGCGCCACCATCGAAGGTCCGCGCACGGCAACGAGCTTGTCATACACTTCGCGCGCCAGAAGACGCAGGGGAAGGCCGATGATTCCGGTGCGATGTGCAAGCATTCGCTCGATGGCGTAATGAGTCTTGCCGGTGTTCGTCGGTCCGAGGACCGCCGTCACCCTGCCCTTCGGGCTGTCCATGGACGTCCTTTCAGAGCGTGCGCTCGCCGGTCTGCTGTTCGAGACGTTCGACGGCCGATTTCACGTTCTCCTGGGCGGGAAAGACCTGCTGGGCGCGGCGGAAGGCGTCCAACGCGGCCTCCTCCTCCCCCAGCTGCTGGAGAATGATGCCCAGACCCGCAAGCGCGCCGAAGTGTCGCGGCTCGAGGATGAGGACCTGTTCGATGTCCGACAGCGCCGGTCCGAACTGTTCCATCAGGAAAAAGGCGGTCGCCCGCTGATTCCATCCTTCGGCGAATTCCGGCGCATGATCGGTCAGCGCCGTCAGGTGGGCGATTGCACGGGGCAAATCCTGCGCTTCGATCGCCGCCTGCCCGCGCGTGAGCAGAAGATCCATTGCGTCGCTTCCGGAATGCGACCACCTCTCGACGATCTCGTTCGCGAGACGCTGTGCCTCGCCCGCATCCTCCTCCGACGTCAGCGTACCAAGGCGATTGAGCAGGGTCTCGGCATCGCGTGCGATTTCCTGGGCAGGCAGGGACGTTGCGTAAGCAAGGCATAGCGTGGCCAGCAGGGTGTTGAAGGTGACGCGCAGGTCAATCATCTTGGTGTCATACCTTCCCGCCGCGCAACACGGCCAAACTTTCCGAGGACAAACATGAGCGACATCATTTCCGAAGCCGTCACGCAGCTCTCTGCCAAGATTGGCACCTTCGACGGCAGCGTCAAGTTCGTCATCCCCGGAGAGGGCTCGATAATGGTCGATCAGGAGGGCGTTCGTGCCGGCGACGATGACGCCGAGTGCACCATGACCGCCGATGCGGAAACCTTCGAGGGCATTCTGTCGGGCGACATCAATCCGACCTCTGCCTTCATGACAGGCAAGCTGTCGGTCGACGGTGACATGGGGACGGCCATGAAACTGGGCGGGGCATTGTCCTGACCTCCACGGTCGCGCCCTACTTCGACGAGGTCTCGAACGGCCCCGAGGGTGGTCACGCCGTCTGGCTGACCACGAGCGATGGCGTGCGGGTCCGCGCAGCAGTCTGGCCCGAAGGGACGCGCGGGACCGTGTTCGTCTTTCCGGGCCGGACCGAATACATCGAGAAATACTCCGATGCCGCGCGTCATCTGGGCGCACAGGGCTTTGCATGTGTCGCGGTCGACTGGCGCGGACAAGGCCTGACCGAACGGCCGAAGCACAGTCGCCACGTCGGTCACGTGAACGATTTCAGTGATTTTCAGCACGATGTTGATGTTCTTCTGCATCATGCCGATGCGATGGACCTGCCACGGCCGTGGTATATGCTCGCGCATTCGATGGGCGGCCTTATCGGTCTGCGAACGGTGCAGGATCGTCCCGAGTTCGCGTCGGTCGCCTTTTCCGCGCCGATGTGGGGCCTCCCTATTGCGCCGCACATGCGGGTTCTGGCCTGGGGCATGTCGTCGGTCGGATCTTCCGTCGGCTTCGGTGAACGGATGACGCCCGCATCTGGCAAGGTCGCCAATCCGGCGACGGCCCCGTTCGATGGAAACCTTCTGACGAACGATCCCGAGATGTTCGCGTGGATGCAGGCACAGATCACGGCGCATCCTGATCTTGCCCTTGGCGGCCCATCGCTCGGCTGGCTCTGGGCGGCGCTCCGCGAGATGCACCGGCTGGCCCGCCGCGCGGCGCCGGACATGCCCTGCCTGACGATCGTCGGGACGAATGAAGCGATCGTCGATGTGGATGCGATTCATGTCCGGATGGCGTCGTGGGCGGGCAGCCGGATCGAGACGGTGCCCGGCGGACGCCATGAAACGCTCATGGAGGATAGCGCGACGCGCGGTCGGCTTTACGACACGATCGCGCGGCATTTCGGGGGATCGGCGGTTTAGCCGATCCGCGCCGACGGAAGGCCCATGACGCCCGGGCCGTTCAGGTCCGCTAGACGAGTCGCCCGACATCCAACCGCAGAGTGCGATCCATCCGCGCCGCCAGCGCAAGGTTGTGCGTGGCGATCAGTGCCCCCATTCCGGTTTCGCGCACGAGTGCGGCCAGAGCATCGAAAACGGTGTCCGACGTGGCGGGATCGAGGTTGCCCGTCGGTTCATCCGCCAGCAGGAGCGAGGGATTGTTGGCCAGGGCACGACAAAAAGCGACCCGCTGCTGCTCGCCGCCGGACATCTCGGCCGGACGATGGGTCATGCGGTGAGCCAGTCCGACGCGGTCGAGCAGTTCGTGGGCACGGGCGGTCGCGGGGCCGGTCGCCACCCCGTTGGCCAGTTGCGGGAGGATGATGTTCTCGGCGGCCGTAAATTCCGGAAGGAGATGGTGAAACTGATAGACGAAGCCGATCTTTTCGCGGCGCGCGCGTGTCCGGGCGCGATCGGACCGGCCCGATGCCTGCGCACCCGCGATGGTCACGGTGCCCGCGTCGGGCGTATCGAGGAGGCCCGCAATGTGCAGAAGCGTGGATTTTCCCGCACCGGACGGCGCGACCAACGCGCAGATCTCGCCCGTCGCGACGGTCAGGTCGATCCCGTTCAGGACCCGTATCTCGTTCGGCTTGCCGAGATTATAGCCCTTCTCCACCCCTTCGAGGCGCAGTGCATCACTCATACCGCAGGGCCTCGACGGGGTTCATGCGGGCAGCGCGGCGCGCCGGGAAGATGGTAACGATGAACGACAACCCCAACGACAGCGCCACGGCGGAAAGCACGTCGGCCACCTCGAGTCGTGCAGGCAGGGCCGAAATATAGCGCACCGACGGGTCCCAGACGCCACCGCCCGCGAGGGTGTTCACGAAGGCGAAGATCGGGTCGATGTAGAGGGCGAAGAGGCACCCGAGGACGACGCCGATGGCGGTCCCCATGACCCCGATCGAGGCCCCGCAGATGAAGAAAACGCGCAGGATCGTGGCTTGGCTCAGGCCCATGGTACGCAGGATGCCGATGTCGCGGCCCTTGTTCTTGACCAGCATCACGAGGCCCGAGGTTATGTTCATCGTGGCGATCAGGACGAGGATCGAAAGGATCACGAACATGATGTTGTCCTCCATCTGAAGCGCCCTCAGGAACGCGCCGGACGAATCCTTCCATGTCCAGAGATATGCGTTTTCGCCCGCCGCATCGATCAGCGCGGGACCGAAGGCGTCGACGGTTTCCGGATCGGTCACGGTGACCTGAACTTCATCCGCCAACCCGTTGCGGTTGAAATATAATTGTGCTTCCTCGAAGGGCATGTAGACGCGGGTCGAGTCGATATCATACCGCCCGACCTGAAAGATGAAGACGACCGGGTAGGCCTTGATCCGCGGACTTGTCCCGAAGGCCGTCCTGACGCCGTCGGGCGAAATCAGGCGTATGCGGTCCCCCACCTGCACGCCGAGGGTCCGCGCCACCCCCGAGCCGATCGCAATCCCGTCGGCATAGCCGTCAAGCGATCCGCTGGCGGATTCGGGGTTGGCGATGCGGGGCACCACCGCAAGGTCGGCCTGGCGCATGCCGATCACCTGCACGCCGGCGTTGCGCCCCTGTCCAGCGGCCATGACCTGCCCCGCCACGACCGGTGCGACATGGGTGACGCCCGGCACCTGTGCAATGGCCCCGGCCACGGCGTCATAGTCGGCCATGGTGCGGCTGAGCCTGCCATCGGGCAGAACCTCACCGTAGGACAGCACGCTTACATGAGGATTTGCGCCGACGATGGTGTCCACGAATTCGAAGCGGAAACCCGATCGGACGGCCAGGGTGGCAATCAGGGCGAAAACGGCGAGCGCGATCCCCAAAAGGCTGATCCACGTCATCACGCTGATACCGCCCTCGGACCGCCGTGCCCGCAGGTAGCGCCATGCAATCATCCATTCATAGCGTGCGAACATTCTGCGCGTCTCCGGATCAGGTCTGGGGATAGGTGCGGTCTGCGCGCGACGGGGTCAAGCGTGGCCGGTATCTGGAAGCGCCTGCAGGCGGGCAATCTCTGCATCATGGGCCGCGGGACCGATGTCGAGGAAAAGAAGCGGGCCGTGGTCGGCCAGCAGAAGCGGAAGCAAGTCGGCAGCGTCGAGCAGGCCAGCATCATCGGCGGATACCCAGCAGGTGAGCGTCATATGATCCCCGGGCCCCTCGCCACCGTTGGTCCAGCGGGCGATGTCGGCCTCGTCCACGATGTCATCCCAGAGCGTGCCGTCCGGCGCCCAGTGGATCGTGGCCCCCGCCCGAAGGTCCGCGACCCAGCCGGCGATGCGGGCCACTTCCATCTTGTTTGTGGGCGCCGCAGACAGCGTAACGATCACACCGGGCGAAAGGCCGTACGGCAGCGCCGCGCCCGGCGGGACGCGCAAGGTGGACGGGGTCCTGCTCACAGGTGCTTCAGGTAAATGTCCTTGAGCCGCGCAATCGCCGCTTCGGGTGCCATTTCCAAGCTTTCGCCGCTGCGACGTGACGTGAGTTCCACCTTGCCGTTCGCCAGACCGCGCGGGCCGACCGTGATCCGCCAAGGAAGACCGATCAGGTCCATGGTCGCGAATTTCGCACCCGCCCGCTCTTTCCGGTCATCGTAGAGCGCGCTGAGGCCCTGTTTGGCCAGCGCCTTGTAGATCCCGTCACATGCGGAGTCGACCGGCGCATCCCCTTGTTTCAGGTTGACGATCCCGACATGGAAAGGTGTCACGCCTTCGGGCCAGATGATGCCCTTGTCGTCGTGGCTCGCCTCGATGATGGCTCCCAGAAGGCGGCTGACGCCGATACCGTGGCTGCCCATGTGGACGGGTGTGGGCTTGCCGTCCGGGCCCTGAACGGTGGCACCCATGGCGTCGGAATACTTCGTCCCGAAATAGAAGATCTGGCCGACCTCGATGCCGCGTGCGGAGCGGCGACGGTCCTCGGGGATCGCGTTGAACAGGGCTTCGTCGTGCGTTTCGTCGGTGCGGGCGTAGAGCGTCGTGAACTCCTCCATCACCGCCTGGCACTGGGCGATGTCGTCATAGTCGATGTCGCGCTGTCCAAGGCTGATGTCGGTGACGGCGCTGTCGTAGAAGACCTCCGACTCGCCCGTTTCCGCCAGCACCAGAAATTCATGGGTGTCGTCACCACCGATCGGTCCGCTGTCGGCGCGCATCGGGATCGCCTGAAGACCCATTCGCTCATAGGTACGCAGATAGCTGACCAAGTGGCGGTTGTAGGCGTGCAACGCGTCTTCCTTGGTCAGGTCGAAATTGTAGCCGTCCTTCATCAGGAACTCGCGGCCCCGCATGACGCCGAAGCGCGGACGCATCTCATCGCGGAACTTCCACTGGATGTGGTAGAGCGTGAGGGGCAATTCCTTGTAGCTTGCGACGTTGGCGCGGAAGATGTCCGTGATCAGCTCTTCGTTGGTGGGACCGTAGAGCATCTCGCGCTCCTGCCGGTCGGTGATACGCAGCATCTCCGGGCCGTAGGCGTCATAGCGTCCCGACTCGCGCCAAAGGTCTGCGGATTGAAGCGTCGGCATCAGCATCGGGATGTGGCCCGCGCGCTGCTGTTCCTCGTGGACGATCTGCTCGATCCGCTTCAACACGCGGTAGCCGAGCGGCAGCCAGGAATAGATGCCCGCAGCCGATTGCTTGATCATGCCGGCGCGCAGCATCAGCCGGTGGCTCACGATCTGCGCCTCGGCGGGCGTCTCCTTGAGGACGGGCAGGAAGTAGCGGCTGAGAAGCATTTCGGTCTCCGGGAGGCTCTGGCCCGCCCGCGATAGCGCCCGCAACGGCGCGGGGCAAGCGGCCGGGCGACGTCAGACGTCACTGCCCTGGTCCCCGAGGCCTCGCCGCGTGAACCGGAGCGTATGGTGGGTAGCGCGCGGGCGTCGGATGACGCGGGACGCAGGGTTTCGCCGGTCGGGAGCGAAGCGGGACCGACGGGGCACCAGTCGGCACAGCGAAGGGCAGGTCCTTGCGATCATCACGGCGCAGGGCCACCCGACGTCGCAAGGGGCCGTCGCCGTGCTCGACCGACAGGGCCCTCGCCAAACGCCTCAGCCAGCAGGATTGCCGGGCAGGTTGCGCGCGAGCTTTTCGACGGTTTCGGATCGGGGTTACGGGATGCTTGGCAAGACATGGGGCGCCGACAGATCGACCCGTGGCAGGATGGCCCTCATCTCGGAACCCTTCAGCTCTCCACCGTCAGCCGCGCGCGACTTTCACGAGCGGGGCGACCCCGAGCGACGAGGCGAGCGATTTGAATCGCGACTCCGCCACTTCGCCGAACAACGCTTCGCCGTCGCCCTTGGGCAGGATCAACTCCAACTCGCCCCGTTTCGGATAGAGCTTGAGCTTGCCCAGCAGAGACGGATCCTGCGCCGAGAACATTGCACCGAAACGCATGGCCTTGCCCACGACTTCGGCCTGCTGCGTATCGGCATCCCCCAGAAGCGGCGACAACTTCTCGAATGGCGTGCCCTCGCGCTTGTTGCGGTAGCGGTGCAGCAGCGCGAGGCCGAGGTAGACCCGTTCCGAATGGGTCAGTCCGCCCAGGTTCGCGCGGGTCGCGTTGTCGAAACAGATTTCGGCGCGATAGTCAGGATGCGCCCGCCAGCTGACATCGTGCAGCAGGCAGCAGGCGCGGATCAGGCGGCGGCGGCGGTCCCGTTCGCGCGAAAACAGCGGGGCGATGAAATGGTAGAGCGCGCGGCCGAAACCCGGCAGCCGGGCGCTGGCTGCTTCCGATGCGCGACAACTCTCGATCAGCGGATCGCGGGCGCGCAGGACCTCCGGCATCTGCTCATAGAGCAGGCCCTCGCGGATGCCGTAACTCGACACGGCGATCTGCTTGGGATGGAATGTTTTCATGACCCGCGCCAGCACCTCGCAGGCGATGGGCACCAGCGACATGCGGGCCGATGAGGTGCTTGTCGCCTTGCCCAGCTCCGACAGGTCGGCATCCGCGATATACTCCAGCGTCGCCCGCAGGTCCTTGGGCGTCATGGTGTATTCGTGCAAAACATGCAGCGGATAGCCGCGCCGCTCCATGTCGACACGGGCGATGGCCCGCCAGGATCCGCCGACAAGGAAAAGCTTGTCATAAGAAGACCGGCCAAGCGCTTCGGCCATTTCCGCAACTCCGCTTTCGATCTCGGCCCGGCGCGCAGTCTTGCCCTTGATCGACTCGAGCTTGAGTGGCCCGAGCTTGCCGCTCACGGTCGCACCCACGGCGCCTCCCGACACCTCTGCCAGCTCCATGCTCGAGCCACCGATGTCGCACATCAGCCCCTCTGCTTCTGGCCAGCCGAGCAACACGCCCTGCCCCGACAGCCGGGCCTCTTCGGTGCCGTCGATGACCCAAAGACGCAGGCCGGTCGCCGCCCGCACCTCAGCTTCGAAGGCGGGACCGTCCTCGGCCTCGCGGACGGCGGCGGTGGCGACGCAGGTGAGCGAATTCACCTCCATCCCCCGAGCAAGGATCGCGAAGCGTCGCAGGGCCACCATCGCCCGTCTGCGGCCTTCGGGGTTCAACTTGCCCGTCTCGGACAGGCCCGAACCAAGCCCGCAGAGGATCTTTTCATTGAAAAAATAGGCCGGGGACCGTGCTGCGCCGTCAAACACCACAAGACGGACGGAATTCGATCCCACGTCGATCACCCCGACCCGGCGCAGCGCCCGTGCCTCCGGGCCGTCGAACAACGGCGCGCCGAAGGGTCCATACCCATGCGGGTCGGTCGCGTCGTCCATCATCGGCAGGATCCCCGGTGCCTTTGTCGTCGCGCAGGGGTTTCGCACGGCGGTGCTGTCCGGGTCAATTGGCAGCGGTGGAACGGAAACCGGCGACGCCGGGCGGATCACCGATTGCATCCAGAGTGCGTTTGGCCGATTTCTTTCGACGGCATCCCGACCGCGCGGCGCGGAAATTTGGAAGGCGCAGAGGACCATGAGTTATGGCAGGATAATCGCGGACGGTGTCATAGACCGCGCGATCGCCGAGATATGGAAGCGCGAGGGCATCGGCCTGATCGTCACGTTTGCGGTCGTCTACGACACCGCCTCAACCACATTGGCGGTGCACGCCGACACCCTTGCGGCGTCGGAACGGACCACGCTCGAGGGCTTTA
>JBARXR010000078.1:0-3346 GCA_049647445.1 Jannaschia sp.
CTCCTGCGCCGAGGCGGGCGTGGTCGGCGCCCTGCCGGGCATCATCGGCGCGGCCATGGCGCTGGAGGCGATCAAGGAACTTACCGGCGCCGGGACGCCGCTGCGGGGCACGATGCTGCTCTGGGACGGTCTCGACGCCGATGCGCGCCGTGTCGGGCTCAAGCGCCGCGCCGATTGCGACGTCTGCGGCGACATCTGAAACCAAAACGACAGGAAACGACATGAAGACTGCCGAAATTCTCGAGGCGGCGCGCTTCGCGGCGCGCGCCCATCATGGCCAGACCCGGAGGGGCGCGGACGATATTCCCTATGTGGATCATGTTCTCGACGTCGCGGCCCGCCTCGCGACGGTTCATCCCGGGGACGAGACGCTGATCGTCGCGGCCCTGCTGCACGATACCATCGAGGATTGCGACGTGACCGCAGAAGACATCGAGCGACGGTTCGGGCCCGAGGTGTCGTATCTGGTGCAGGAGGTGACCGACGACCGGACCCTGCCGAAGGCGGCCCGCAAGATCGCGCAGGAGGATCATGTCCGGCACGCCTCGGACCGTGCGAAACGCCTCAAGCTGGCGGACAAGGCCGCCAACGTCACGGCCATTGCCAGAACACCGCCCGACTGGTCGCCGGACCGCATGGAAGAATATGTCGACTGGGCCCTGCGGGTGCTGGGTCCGGTCCGCGGCCTCGACCCCGCACTGGAGGCGTCGTTCGATGCCGCCGTGACCGAGGCCCGCGCCGCCATCGCCACCCGTCGGGCCTGACACGGGTGTGGCGGCGGGTGCCGACCCGAGGCTCCGTCGGCCCGCGTGACCCGACCCCCTTGCGCCGCGTCGGCGTCGGTGCATCATTCGGGGGTCAACAGGAGAGTCGCCCATGAAAGTCCTCGCCGCCATCGTCTGCACCCTTCTTGCGGCGCCCGCCCTTGCTGACGGGCACCTGCCCGACCTCGGCGGCCGGGCCGTCAGCATCGCGACCGAGGACGCCTATCCCCCGCTGCAATTCAAGGATCCGGCCAGCGGCGATGCGATCGGCTGGGAATACGACGCGATGGCCGAGATCGCCGAACGCCTGAACCTCACGCCCGAGTACGAAAAGATCAGTTGGGACGCGATGATCCCCGCCGTCTCGGAAGGGCAGATGGACATCGGGATGACCGGCATCACGATCCGTGACGACCGCCGCGAAGTGGTCGATTTCTCCGATCCCTACATGCGGTCCGAAATGGTCATGATGGTGCGCGGCGACGAGGACCGGTTCACCGACGCCGCCGGGTTCGCCGCCGATCCGGATTTGCTGATGGCCGCGCAGCCGGGCACGACGCCGTTCTACGTCGGCGTCTACGAAGTGCTCGACGGCGACGAGGCAACGCCCCGCATCAAGCTGTTTGAGACCTTCGGCGCCACGGTGCAGGCGCTTCGGGCGGGCGATGTCGACCTGATCCTGACGGATGGCACGGCGGGCAACGGCTATGTCGAAGCCTCGGACGGCGGCCTCAAGATCATCGGCGAGACATTGGGCACCGAGGACTTCGGCTTCATCTTTCCGAAAGGGTCCGATCTGGTCGCCCCGGTGAACGCGGCGATCCGGTCCATGCGCGAGGACGGGACCATCGACGCGCTGAACCGGAAGTGGTTCCTCGATTTCAAGATCGGCGGATAGGGGCGCGTGTCGGCGGTTACCCCGGACCGTGAAACGGGGATCCGGAAGATACCCCGTTTTGTACAAGTCGCCGTCGCACCCTGATGCAGGACCCGCCCCGCGATTTTCCATGGTGGCTGTTGGCCGTCGCCGTTCTGCTCGGCGGGGCCTATGTCGCGATCCTGGTCGACGACGGTGCGCGGCAGGTCCTGCTGACGCTGCGCAAAGGCATCTGGATCACGGTTTTCGTCACCCTGGTGGCCTTTGTCGCTGCGTCTCTTCTGGGGCTGGGCCTCGCGTTGATGTCCCTGTCCGCCTGGGTCGCGGTTCGTCAGACTGCCCGTTTCTACGTTGAAATCGTTCGAGGAATCCCGATTCTCGTACTTTTGCTCTACGTCGCGTTCGTCTTCGCGCCCGGTCTTGTCGCTTTCTGGAACTGGCTTGGACTGCCTGAAATCCGCACCCGCGATTTCACTCTTCTCTGGCGCGCGATCCTGGCCCTCGTGATCGCCTATTCCGCCTTCATCGCAGAGGTCTTCCGCGCCGGCCTGCAATCGGTCGATCCGGGTCAGATCGAAGCTGCCAAGGCCTTGGGATTGCACCGGTTTCACCGGTTTCGGCACATCATCCTGCCACAGGCGACCCGCACGATCCTGCCGCCGCTGGGCAACGACTTCGTCGCCATGGTCAAGGACAGCTCGCTGGTGTCGGTCGTCGGCGTTCTCGATATCGCGCAGCTCGGAAAGCTGACGGCTGCTGGCAACTTTCGTTACTTCGAGACCTATAATGTTGTGGCTTTACTGTATCTTACAATGACGATCCTCGCGTCTCTGGGCCTGCGCCGACTTGAGCGTTACATGGCCCGAAAGCAAGGGTAGGGCAGAGCGTCGCACCCCGCTGACACGCGCTTGTCCTGATGATACATGCATTTCAGAAATTACTGAAATGACCGACATGAACCTGACAAGCCTCCAAAAAGACTTCGTGCTCCATTTCGGAGAAATGGGCAGCCGCTGGGGAATCAACCGCACGGTCGGGCAAATCTATGCGCTTCTGTTCCTGTCGGAAAGGCCTCTGAACGCTGAAGAAATCACGACGTCCCTGTCCATCAGCCGCTCCAATACATCCATGGGATTGAAGGAGTTGCAGAGCTGGAACCTGGTGCGCCTGCGTCACCTCGAAGGGGACCGGCGCGATCATTTCACCACGCCCGACGACCTCTGGGAGATCGTGCGGACGCTGGTTGCCGAACGACGCAAGCGCGAAATCGACCCGACCCTGACGAAGCTGCGCGAACTCGAGATGGCGGGCGAAACCGGCAACCCCTACGCCGAGGCCCGCATTTCCGAACTGCGCGAAATGATCGAGATGATGACCCAGTTTCATGACGAGATGAATCGTCTTGAGACCGAACGTCTGGTACAATTGATGACGATGGGTCGAAAGCTTGGCGGCCTGCTGGACAAGGCTCCCCGCCTCAACCCGTTCAGAAAGAAAGCGAAATGATGGACGCCCTGATCCTCAGCCGCATCCAGTTTGCGGCAAACATCTCATTCCATATCCTGTTTCCGACGATCACGATCGCGCTCGGATGGTTCCTGCTGTTCTTCAAGCTGCGGTTTCAGTGGACGGGCGACCTGAAGTGGATGGAGGCCTATCGCTTCTGGGTTAAGGTCTTTGCGCTGTCGTTCGCGATGGGCGTCGT
>JBARXR010000079.1:0-17118 GCA_049647445.1 Jannaschia sp.
CGCCGGGGTTTCGACGGGCTGCTCTGCCGGCGGCTCTTCCGCGACCGGAGTTTCGGCACCGATCTGCGCCAGTTCCTGCGCCCGCGCGGCGGCATCCTCGGGGCTCAGTCCGGCTTGCATCAATTCCGGCACAAGGCATTCAGCGACGAGGGCGCTGTTCGCGGCCCCGAACGCGGAGGTGCATTCCATCAGGAAATCAGCCTCGCCTTCTGCCTGTTGCGCCCGAAGCGGCAGGGCGAACGGAGGGATGGCCAGCGCGACGCTGGCCAGAAGAGCGGGAAGAGACGTGACGGGGCGGCGCATGAGCGACCTCCTGACTAGGGCGTAAACGGGCACGCCACGTGGTGTGGCGTCGGCTGCACATGGGCGATTGCGGCCGGATATCCAATATCACCCGTCGTGCAGCCGCAAACGCGCGACATCACGCCGAGGTTCCCGCGACGGAGATGGCCTCGTCCCGCACCGCGCGCGCCTGAAAGCAATTGTTTCGCGCCGATCGCACATCCACGAAGGCCACGTCTTGGCGGGCAAGGCGATCGGCGATGGCGCTTGGCAAGACCTCCGCCCGGACGACTTCGCCGGTGCCGTAGAGGATACGGTTGTCCGAAGAATACCCCTTGATGAGATACTCGGGCGCGGCGGCCAGGATCGGCGGCACGCCACTGCCCGTCCAGGGCTTGCAGACCGCGGCGTGCAGAAAGATCGGCCCCGTCTCCGCATAGGGTTGCGGGTCGGGAAAGGGCCGCGCCGCCAGGATCAGCATCGGCACGCCGTCTTCGATGTTTTCCAGACAGGACCGGCAGGGCGTCCCCGGCCCGGTCGAGACGGCGCGTTCGGCAGGCTGGCCGTTGGCATCGGGACCGCCCGCGCGCACGGTGGCGACGAAGGCGGGATCGTAGGGCAGAAAGTGCATCGGTCAGGTCTCCGGATCGGTCAGGTCTCCGGATGTTGTGCCAGTCCGAGATGCCCGACGGCGCCGCCGGACAGAACCCGGAACCTGCGCTATCGTCGGAACCTGTCCAGCGCGCCGATGTCGTCGGGGGCGGACAGGGCCTCTGCCAGACCTTCGAGCGCCGCGATCGAATGGCCCGCGCGCAAACTGTCGACATGGGGCAGAAGCGCCCGGATGCCTGCCGCCTTCGGCGCGAAACCGTCCCACCGCAGCAGCGGATTGAGCCAGATCACCCGCCGCGCCGACCGGTGCAGACGATCTGCCTCGAATGCCAGCCGCTCCGGATCACCCCGGTCGAGACCGTCCGTCACAAGCAGGACGATGGCGCCCTGTCCCAGCACCCGCCGCGACCAGTCCCGATTGAAGCTGTGCAGCGCGTCGCCGATCCGCGTGCCCCCTTCCCAGTCCCGCGCATCGGCCCCGGCGGAGGCGAGGGCGGCATCGACGTCGCGGGTGCGCAAGTGCCGGGTGATGTTGGTCAGGCGGGTCCCGAAGGTGAAGCCGTGCACCTCGGCCCAGCCCTGCCCCTGACGGTTCGCGACCGCATGCAGAAAATGCAGCAGCGCACGGCTGTAGGACGACATGGACCCGGAGATATCGCACAGCGCCACCAGATTGGGCCACCGGGCGCGAGGCCTCGCGTGTTTCATGGACGCGATGTCACCGCGTCGTAGCGCGCTGCGCAGGGTCGCGGCGCGGTCGATCCGCCCGTGGGACGACGCGGCAAGCCGACGCCCCGGGAGGGGTTTGACCGGCAGGCGCAGGGTGGCGAGCATGCGTTGCGCGGCCGCCATCTCGGTCGTGGACATCTGCTCGAAGTCGAGGCTGCGCAGTCGCTCGGTGCCGCTCGCGGTGGCCGAGGCATCGATGTCGATGTCCGCCGGTGAAGTATCGTCGCTGTCGTCAGGACGATCATCCGGCCGGGCCAGCAGGGCCTGCGCCGCGCGTTTCTCGGCGGGCCGCGCGATCCGTTCCTCCTGCAGGCCCCGCACCGTGGGGCTGAGCAGACCGATCATGTGCTCGAGGAAGCGTGGGTCGCGCCAATAGAGACGGAAAAGCTGGGCGAAGACGGCGCGGTGCTCGGGACGGCGCACGAAGACGGCCTGAAGGGTGTGGAAAAAGTCGGTACGGTCGGTGAAGCCCGCAGCGGCGACCGCCTCTGTCGCAAGCAGCAGCCGATCGGGACCGACGGCGATGCCCGCACGGCGCAGTGCGGCGGCGAAATGGGCGATATTGCCCGCAAGATGCGGCGTATCGGGAAGATCGAGGGGCCTGTGATCCATGTCCGGCGGCCGGGGGCTAGGCCCCGGACCCCCGGAATACGTTCGGAGCGACGAGATCCGTCATCAGGCGTGTTCCGCCCGGACCTCGTCGAGGATGCGTTTTGCCTCGGATCCGTGGAGTTTCTGGATGTCGTCCTGATACTTCAGGATCGCGCCGAGCGTGTCGGAGATTACCTCGGGGCTGAGTTCGATCATGTCGAGGGCAAGCAGGCATTTGGCCCAGTCGATGGTCTCCGCGACCCCGGGCTTCTTGAACAGGTCCTCGCGGCGCAGGCGCTGGACGAAGGCGACGACCTCACGGCTGAGGGTGGCGCCGGCCTCGGGGGCACGGGCCGCGAGGATCTCCATTTCGCGCGCATGATCGGGGTAATCGACCCAGTGATAGAGACAGCGGCGCTTCAGGGCGTCGTGAACCTCCCGCGTCCGGTTGGAGGTCAGGATGACGATGGGCGGCTCCGGCGCGGTGACCGTGCCGGTCTCGGGGATGGTGACCTGATAGTCGGACAACGCCTCGAGCAGGAAGGCCTCGAACGGCGCGTCGGTCCGGTCGATCTCGTCGATGAGCAGGACGGGAGCGCCCCCTGGCTGAGGCTTCATCGCCTCAAGCAGCGGGCGCGCGATCAGGAAGCTGTCGGCGAAGAGGTCGGGCGGCGCTTCGGCCATGGCCTCCGCCCGTCGTATGGCGATCATCTGCGCGGCGAAATTCCATTCATATACCGCAGAGGTCGCGTCGAGACCCTCGTAACACTGCAGCCGGATCAGCCTCCGCCCGAGGGACGCGGCGATGGCCTTTGCGATTTCGGTCTTGCCGGTGCCCGCCTCGCCTTCGAGAAACAGAGGGCGTTTGAGCGTCAGCGCCAGAAACGTCACGGTCGCGAGGGCGCGACCGCAGACGTAGTTCTGCGAGGCAAGGGCGGACTGGACGGCGTCGATGGAGTTCATGGCGGCATGGGGCATGACCGGGTGGGTGCGGTCAACCTCGCGATGATGCGCCGCGTTGCGAAGGCGGGGTCATGGGCGTATTCCATGGGCAACATCATCGCGGAGGATACCATGAAAGACCTGTCTGCCTCGGGGTTCGGCCCCGACCTTGCCAGCTTCGACTGGACCGATCCGTTTCTGCTGGAAGACCAGTTGGGCGAGGAGGAGCGCATGCTCCGGGATGCGGCAAAGTCGTTCGCGGACAGGGAATTGGCCCCGATCGTGCGCGACGCCTATGCGACCGAGGCGGCCAATCCCGGAATGTTCGCCAAGATGGGGGACGCGGGCCTTCTGGGCCTGACGATCCCGGAGGAATATGGCGGTCTTGGAAGTACTTACGTGACATACGGACTGGTCGCGCGGGAGATCGAGCGGATCGACTCGGGCTATCGCAGCATGATGTCGGTGCAATCGTCTCTGGTGATGTATCCGATCCATGCCTACGGGTCGGAAGCACAACGGCAGAAATATCTTCCCGGGCTGGCAGCGGGCAAGCTGATCGGGTGTTTCGGCCTGACGGAACCCGATGCCGGGTCGGACCCTGCGGGCATGAAGACCCGGGCGGTGAAGACGGCCACGGGATACAGGCTGACGGGCAGCAAGATGTGGATCTCGAACGCGCCGTTCGCCGATGTTTTCGTCGTCTGGGCCAAATCCGAGGAGCACGGCGGCAAGATACGCGGCTTTGTCCTGGAGAAAGGCATGAAGGGCCTGAGCGCGCCCGCGATCAAGGGAAAGCAGTCGCTGCGCGCCTCGACCACCGGGGAAATCGTGATGGATGGCGTCGAGGTGGGCGACGACGCCCTTTTGCCGAATGTGCAGGGGCTCAAGGGACCGTTCGGCTGTCTGAACCGGGCGCGGTACGGCATCGGTTGGGGCGTGATGGGGGCCGCCGAGGCCTGTTGGCATGCGGCGCGCCAATACGGTCTGGACCGCGTGCAATTCGGCAAGCCGCTCGCGCAGACGCAACTTTTCCAGAAGAAACTGGCGGATATGCAGACCGAAATCTCGCTGGGGTTGCAGGCCGTCCTGCGGGTCGGGCGGTTGATGGACGAGGGGCGAGCGGCGCCGGAGATGATCTCGATCATCAAGCGCAACAATTGCGGCAAGGCGCTCGATATCGCGCGGATGGCGCGGGACATGCACGGCGGGAACGGAATTTCCGAAGAGTATCAGGTCATTCGTCACATGATGAACCTCGAGACGGTCAACACTTACGAGGGGACGCATGATGTCCACGCCCTGATCCTCGGGCGGGCCCAGACCGGATTGCAGGCGTTTTTCTGACGCAGGTCTCGGGGATGATCCAAGCTGGTCCCCGGATGTTCTCGTGCCGAGTCGCGGTAGGGTAAGATAGCCGGTCAAAGTGCCGTCCGCAGGGTCGGTTTGGGCCATCGGAGCGAAACGGCGCGGGGTGGTCGGGCGAAAGGCCCGGGCAAACCCCGAGACATCCGATTGCCGTCCATCACAGACCGGAGACGGGTGGGTTCGCACGGTCAAATCGGGATCGCGCTCAAAAACCCGGTATTTTTTCGGAACGATGCCGGGCGCGCGACGTTTTGTCCCCAGACGACACGGAAAAGTGAAAGGAACCTGCAATGCGTAATTTCTTGACTTCAACCACCCTTGCCGCGGCACTCGTGGCACCCCTCGCAGCCCCGGCGCAGATGGCCGATATGGGCGAACTGATCCGGACGCGCGACATCACCGGCGGACCGATCTATTCGATTTCCTCGGTCTATGACGAATCCACGTGGACCAATACCGACGATGCGTCCTGGGACGCCATGAACTGGGCTGACGACTATGCCCAGATCGGCGAGATCGAGGATATCATTCTCGACAGCGACGGCCAGATGGTCGGCATCGTGGCCGAGGTCGGAGGCTTTCTCGACATCGGTGACAAGCATGTGATGCTGCCGGTCGACGAAGTCCGGCTCGTGCCCGTCGACGACACCTCCTACAGCTATGTGACGCGCATGAGCGAAGAGCAGCTGGAAGAGATGGAGAGCGTGGACGAAGGCTGGTGGAACTGATCCGCCGCCGACAGCATCACGACGGAAAGAGGGGCCGCTGGCCCCTCTTTTTCGTTACGGCTCCGCGTCCTGTTCCGCCGGGAGCGGGTCGAGCGCGTAGAGAAAGTGGTCGCCCCCGAAATCGCGCCGGGCCCTGGCGCCCATCTGCGACGGAAAAACATTCATCAGGATTGTGGTGCCGAACCCTTTCCGGATCGGTTCGACGACATCCTTCAGGCCATGTTCGAGCCATTCGAACGAGAACCGGCCGTCCTGGTCGATGTCCCAATCAACCTCCAGCCGCCCGTCATCGGCACTGAGTGCACCGTATTTGGCCGCATTGGTGAAGAGTTCATGCAGGGCGAGAGACAGGGACCGCGCCTGATCTGCCGATACGTGTACCGGGCGGCCCTTGAGGACCACGCGCTCATCCCTGCCGCTGGAATAGGCGGCGAGATGGTGACGCACGAGCCGGTCCATCGTGACGCCCGCCCAGTCCTTTCCGACAAGGATGTCCTGAGACCGGCTCAGGGATTGAATGCGGCCCTGAAGCGTATCGACGAAGGCGCGCACATCCGTCTGTCCGTTCGCCGACAGCCGCGCGATCGTGGAGACCAGGGCAAACATGTTGCCCATCCGGTGCCGCATCTCTTCAAGAACCAGTTCGGTCTGGCGCTCGGCCTTGACCCGATCGGTGACGATCTGCGCCAACTGGATGACATGCGTGATGTGTCCTGCGGCATCCTTCAGGGGGCGATGATGCGTCGTCCACCACTGATCCACAAATGTCCCGGGGGACCCGGGATCCGGAATGGGATAATAGACGTCAAGAACATCGACGGTCTCGCCCCTGGCACAGCGACGCATGGCGTCCTCGATGGGCTGGCGAACGTCGTCTGGCTGCGGGAAGACATCGAAGACGTAGTGGCCGATCGCAGTGTCGGGATCCGCGCGGGTCGTGGCGATATACGCATCGGTCATGTCAACGATATTTAGATCGACATCCAGCAGCAGCATCGGTGCCGGCGAAACACGGAAAAGTTCGCGATAATCGACGGGGATATGACGCGAATCCGAAGAGGGAAGACGGGCGTCGTTCATCGACAACCTCTTGAAGTATTGGCGAAAACGCTTCGTCCAAGCTGTTTTTTTGCATATTTTTCGTATTGGCGCAATATCTCGTGATCACCGCACGGACAGGTGCGTGACGCGATCCGACGGCACCGGCCTTCGGTGCTTGCGCTTCCCCGCTGCATCGCTATACGCAGGCCAATCCGCCGTGACGATTTTCCCGCGTGGTCCCTCGTGTCCGGTCGGCGGACCAAGACCGGACTATGAAACACGCGTTATAAAAACAGGAGTGACCATGCCGCTCTATGAGCATGTGATGATCGCGCGACAGGATCTGTCGACCGCGCAAGCCGAAGGTCTTGTCGAACACTTCAGCACGGTCCTTTCGGACAACGGCGGTTCCGTCGTTGACTCCGAATACTGGGGCGTGAAGACGATGGCCTACAAGATCAACAAGAACCGCAAGGGCCATTACGCCTACCTGCGCACGGATGCCCCCTCGGCCGCCGTCCAGGAGATGGAGCGTCTGGCCCGCCTGCACGACGACGTGATGCGCGTCCTGACCATCAAGGTCGACGCCCACGAAGAGGGCCCGTCGGTCCAGATGCAGAAGCGCGATGAGCGTGAACGCCCCGAACGCGGCGAACGCCGCGAACGTCGCTGAAGGAGCCTGACCCATGGGAGCCAAACCCTTTTTCCGCCGCCGCAAGTCCGATCCCTTTGACGGGCCGAACGCGCCGAAGATCGATTACAAGGACACCCGTCTGCTGCAACGCTACATCAGCGAACGCGGCAAGATCGTCCCTGCCCGCATCACCGCCGTCTCGGCCAAGAACCAGCGGCGTCTGGCACGTGCCATCAAACGCGCGCGTTTCCTGGCCCTGCTGCCCTACGCCGTGAATTAAGGAGACTTCGACATGAAAGTGATCCTTCTGGAACGCGTGGCCAAACTTGGCCAGATGGGCGAGGTCGTGGACGTCAAGCCCGGCCACGCCCGCAACTATCTGCTGCCACAGGGCAAGGCGCTTTCGGCGTCGGACGCCAACGTGAAGGCGTTCGAAGGCCGCAAGGCGCAACTCGAGGCCCAGAACCTCGAGACACGGACCGAGGCGCAGGCGATGGCCGACAAGCTGGGAGGCCAGCAGTTCGTCATCATCCGTTCGGCCTCCGACTCCGGCGCTCTCTACGGGTCCGTCACGACCCGTGATGCCGCTGACGTGGCCAAGGCCGAGGGCTTCACCGTGGCCCGCAGCCAGGTGATCCTGCAGGCACCGATCAAGGACCTCGGGATTCACAAGGTCACGATCCGTCTGCACCCCGAAGTCGAGTGCGAAATCGAACTCAACGTGGCCCGTTCGCCCGAAGAGGCGGAGCTTCAGGCTGCCGGCAAGTCCATTCAGGAATTGGCGGCCGAAGAAGAGGCTGCGGCTGAATTCGAGATTTCCGAGCTGTTCGATGACATCGGCGGTGCCGCCGACGACTTCGGTGACGACGATGGCCCGTCTGCCAAGTCCGAAGACGACAGCGACGACGATCAGCCCCGCTGATCGTCTTGCCCGCGCGAAACATGAGGCCGTCCCTGACCGGGGCGGCCTTTTTCGTGTCTTGGTGTGTGAACCTCCGATCGGCGGCGCATTCGGGCATCTGCCGGACGTGGCGCGGGAAAGACACAGTCGTTGGACCCACCGCTTCAACGAATGGCGGCCGAGCGGTCCTGTCCCGATAATCTCAGGCGATACCCACGCTATTAAATACGTTGCCTGTCGCCACCTCGACCAAGCGTTCAGGGACCAGAAAAGGGTGTCCGGTGACGGGTCGCCAATTGCCCGCCGTCGTATTGGACCCCCTGCCCTGTATGTCCGACGGACCACGGCCATGTGTTCCCTGTCCTATGACCGAAACACTGCTGCCACCCTCAGGTGAACATGCCGCGATAGCGATCGCGCAGAACGTTCTTTTGCACCTTGCCCATCGTATTGCGCGGCAATTCCGCAAGGATCTCGATCCGCGCGGGATGTTTATAGCGCGCGAGGCCAGATTTCATCGTGATCCGGATCGCATCGAGATCGGGAGTTGCGCCTGGTTTGGCTACGAGGATCGCCACGGGGGTTTCCCCGAAATCGGGGTGAGGGACGCCGATGACGGCGGATTCCAGAACGCCGGGCTGGTCGTCGAGCAGAAGCTCCAGCTCCTTGGGATAGATGTTGAAGCCGCCGGAAATGATCAGGTCCTTGCTGCGACCGACGATCGTCACATAGCCATCAGCCGACTGTGTGCCGAGGTCGCCGGTTATGAACCAGCCATCGGCGCGCAACTCCTCAGCGGTCTTTTCGGGCATGTTCCAGTAGCCTTTGAAGACGTTCGGACCACGGACCTCGATGATGCCGGTCTGGCCTTGGGCGACGGGTCTTTCCCCGTCCATGATCCGAAGCTCGACCCCCGGAAGAGGCGGACCCACGGTGCCGGGACGGCGATCCCCGTCGTAGGGATTTGACGTGTTCATGTTGGTTTCGGTCATGCCGTAGCGTTCGAGGATCCGGTGGCCGGTCCGTTCGGTGAACGCGCGATGCGTATCGGCCAGCATGGGCGCTGATCCGGAGATGAACAGTCGCATGTGACCCGTCGCCTCGGCGGTGAACCGGTCGTCGTCAAGCAGGCGCGTGTAGACCGTCGGCACTCCCATGATCGCGGTGGCGCGCGGCATGTGGGACAGCATGGCGTCGACATCGAACTTTGGCAGGAAAATCATCGCACCCCCGGCCACGAGGGTCACGTTGGTGGCCACGAACAACCCGTGGGTGTGGAAGATCGGCAAGGCGTGGAGGAGCGTATCGGCCGCGGTGAACCGCCAGACATCCGCCAATGTTCTGGCATTCGAGAGCAGGTTGTCGTGACTGAGCATCGCCCCCTTGGACCGCCCCGTGGTGCCGGAGGTATAGAGGAAAGCCGCAAGATCTTCGCCGGTTCGATCGACGGTTCGAAAGGTCTCGGCCGAAGCGGCGGCCGCATCTGCCAGCGTGCCTGTCCCGGCCCCGGAGAGCGTTGCCAGAACCGCGTTGGCGCCCCTGGCGATAGCGGCCATCTCATCCTCGCGGGACGGGTCGCAGACAAAAAGACCAGCCGCCGAATCCGTCACGAAATAGGCGATTTCCTCCGCGGTGTAGGCCGTGTTCAACGGCAGGAAGACGAGGCCCGCACGAACGCAGGCGGCATAGAGCGCCAGCGCCTCCGGGCCCTTGTCGATCTGCACCGCGACCCGGTCGCCCGGTCTGACGCCGAACCCCGCAAGCGCGGTGGCAAACCGGCCCGACAGCGCAACAAAGCCGCGATAGGAAATGGTCCGACCGTCCGGAAGATGCAGGAATGTCGCGTCGTTCTCGGCGTGCCGACCAATCAGGTCATCAAACAGCGTATTGGGCATGGTCGGTCCCTTGCAAGTCTCACCGGACCACATCCTCGGCCCGACTCGACCGTTTTGACCAAGGTGGCGTGGCAGGTAAAGACCAAGCCCACTCTCTCGGAAAGGTGAGGTGACGAACGAGCGATGCGCCCTAGGTAAATCCTCAACGAAATCAACATGGAGCTTTTTACATGCGCCTCTCAGTTACAACCCTTTGCGCAACCGTTGCGCTGGCAGCGCCCACCCTGTCCCTTGCCCAGACCCACGAATGGGGAGCACGGAACACCGATTTCCCGCCGGCCTTCCCGGAACAATTCCGCGCGTCGCTTGTCGACAGCGGGGTCGCTCTCACGACGCGCGCGCTGGCGCAGGGCCTTGAGCATCCGTGGGGCATCGCGACGTTGCCGGAGGGTGCCGGATGGCTGGTGACTGAGCGTCCCGGTCGACTGCGCCATATTTCCTCCGATGGCACGCTTTCGGACGCGATCGAAGGGACGCCGGAGGTTCTTGCGGCCAAGCAGGGCGGCATGCTCGATGTGGCGCTTGACCCCGAGTTCGCCGACAACCGCGTGATCTTCCTGACCTATGCAAAGACCGTCGGAGACGGCAGTGCGACAGCGGCTGCACGGATGGTACTGTCGGACGACATGACCTCGGTCAGCGAGGTGCGCGACATCTTCGTTCAGGATCCCCCGTCGCCATCGCCGATGCACTATGGCAGTCGTGTCGTGCCACTGCCCGACGGCACAGTGGCGATCACGTCCGGAGAGCACTTTACGGAAAGCGAACGGGTCTACGCCCAAGACCTCGACCGCACGTATGGGAAGGTCATCCGGGTGACACCGGAGGGTGATGTGCCGGAAGGCAACCCCTTCGTCGATCAGGCGAACGCGGTCGATACGATCTGGTCCTACGGCCACCGCAACATTCAGGGGGCGGCCGTTGCTCCGGATGGCACCCTCTGGACGATCGAGCATGGCCCTGCCGGCGGCGATGAGCTGAACACCCCTGAGGCAGGGCTGAACTACGGCTGGCCGGTCATCTCATATGGCGAAAACTATAACGGATCCTCAGTCGGAACCGCTTCTGCGGTGCAGGAGGGGATGGAGCAGCCGGTCTATTTCTGGGACCCGGTGATCGCGCCCGGCGGGATGGCATTCCATTCCGGCGAAACCTTTGCCGACTGGAACGGTGACCTGCTGATCGGGTCGCTGAAGCCGGGCGGTGTCGTGCGATTGTCCCTCGAAGACGGGATGGTCGTGGAGGAAGAGCGGCTGTTGACCGATCTCGGCCGCATCCGCGATGTCGAAGTTCTGGCCGATGGATCGTTCATCGTGCTGACGGACTTCGAGGACGGCCAAGTCCTGCACGTCACGCCGGAAGGATAAGCACCGGCGGCTGATCATCTGAATCAGAAAGGGCGCCCTGTCTGGGCGCCCTTTGCGTTCGGGAAAACAGACGGCCCGATCACGCGTCTTCGAGCTTCTCCAGCTCGGCCTGCAACTCGTCCTTGGTCACCGGCTTGTCGGTGACCTTCGCACGGTCGAGGATCAGGTCGATGACCTTGTCCTCGAACAGCGGCGCGCGCAGTTGCTGCTGTGCCTGCTTGTTCTGCTGGATGAACTGGAAGAACTCCCGCTCCTGCCCCGGATACTGCCGGGCTTGATTCATGATGGCCTGAGTCATCTCGGCGTCGGTCACCTCGACCTTTTCCGTCTGACCGAGTTCGGCCAGCAGAAGGCCCAGACGCACGCGGCGCGTCGCGAGTTTCACGTGCTCGTCGGTCGGTGTGATCTCCGGGTGGTCGTGGCCCTGAACGTCGGGATTTTCCTCATGCCAGAGCTGGTGGGCGATCTGGTTGGCCTCCGCATCGACCAGGCTCGGCGGCAGATCGAAGGTCACCAGACCGTCGAGCTGGTCGAGCAGCTGGCGCTTGACGACCTGGCGCGCAGCTCCCTGGTACTCCGCCACAAGCCGATCCGCGATCTGCGTCTTGAGCCCGGCCAGATCCTCTGCACCGAACTGCTTGGCCATCTCGTCGTCGATCTTGGCTGCGGCAGGCTTCTTCACTTCCTTGATCTTGCACTCGAACACGGCGGCCTTGCCGGCGAGATGCTCGGCCTGATACTCGGCGGGGAACGACACTTCGACGTTCTTTTCCTCGCCCGCCTTCAGGCCCACAAGCTGCTCCTCGAAGCCCGGGATGAAAGAATTGGAGCCGAGCACGAGGGGATAGTCTTCCGCCGCGCCCCCCTCGAAAGGTTCGCCGTCGACCTTGCCGAGGAAGTCGATGACGACCTGATCGCCATCGGCGGCCTTGCCCTTTTTCGTCGCGAAGGTCTGGGCGTTCTTGGCCAGGTTTTCGAGAGCTTCGGTCACGTCCTTCTCGGCGGCCTCGACCACAAGACGGTCGATCTTGACGCCGGAAAAATCGACCTCCGGAACGTCCGGCAGGGCCTCGTAGGACAGGGATACCTGCACCTCGTCGCCTTCCTTCCAGTTCTCGTTGGTCATCTCGACCTTCGGCTGCATCGCGGGGCGATCGCCTGAGTCTTCGAAGTGCTTGGACATCGCGCCGTCGATGGCTTCCTGCATCGCTTCGCCCATCAGGCGCTGGCCGTATTGCTTTTTCAGCAGCGCCATCGGAACCTTGCCCTTGCGAAAGCCCTTCATCTCGATGCCGGGCTGCGCTTCGACAAGCTTTTCATTGACCTTCGTGTCAAGGTCGGCGGCGGGGACCGTGATGGTATAGCCGCGCTTGAGGCCTTCGTTCAGGGTCTCGGTCACCTGCATGTTTCTCGTCCTCGTTGTTCCAGTATCGGCGCCGGTTCAGGACGCCCCATAAGCGAAAACCCCGCCGGTCGAGGCGGGTCAAATCGAGCGTCTGTTTAGGGAGGCCCTTGGCGGGGCGCAAGCGGGTTTCCGGGAACGCTTGTCGCACGGCCGGCATACGAAGGATCCATGCCGGTTCCGGGTCCGATGGGCGGGCACCATGTGCCCCGGACGCAAGACTGTCCGGGCCGGAGCGCGCGCAGGAAGGCACCGCGCCGTCCCCCTTGGCACGTCAGGCGCCTGCATCAACCGTCAAAGCGGACCGGTCAAAGCGCGAGGTCCAGCCAGACCGGCACATGGTCGGACGGTTTGTCCCGCCCGCGCATCTCGGACTGGATCGTGCAATCGTTCAGGCGGTCGGCGACAGCGGAGGACAACAGGAAATGGTCGATCCGGATCCCGTCGTTCTTGTCCCACGCCCCGGCCTGATAGTCCCAGAAGCTGTAGTGGCCGGGCGCAGGCGTGCGGACGCGAAACGCCTCCGTCAGTCCGAGGTTCAGCAACCGGCGGAAGGCGGCGCGGGTCTGCGGCAGGCCAAGGGCGTCTGACTCCCAGGCAGCCGGACGCCTTGCGTCGCGGTCATCGGGGATGACGTTGAAATCCCCGGTCATCAGGAACGGCGTCTCCTCCGCCAGCAGGACCCGGGCCCGCGCCTCCAGCCGTGCCATCCAGTCCAGTTTGTAGTCGTACTTGGGCCCCGGTGCAGGGTTGCCGTTGGGAAGATACAGCCCGCAGATGCGAACGGCACCGGTCGCGCCGATCACCGTCCCCTCGATGTAGCGCGCCTGTTCGTCCGAGTCGTCGCCGGGCAGGCCCCGCGTCACGTCCTCCAGCGGGGTCTTCGAAAGGAGGGCGACGCCGTTGAACCCCTTCTGGCCGTGAGTGTGCAACTCATACCCGGCATCTTCCGCCACCGCGCGGGGGAATGCGTCGTCGATCGACTTGATTTCCTGCAGGACGGCGACGTCCGGCGCGTCTTCCCGCAACCATGCCGCGACGGTCTCATAGCGGGCCTTGATGCCGTTGACGTTGAATGTGGCGATCTTCATGGCGCGGTCCCTCTCGGCCCCTACAGTTCGGTTGACGGGCGCGGGGCCCTCTTCGTCTCGCCGCAAACACCCCGGCGGGCACGGCCGGACTGGCCCCCGCCTATTCGCCCAGCAGGCGGTCTGCCCGCTTCTTGACAAGCACAGTCCGCAGGTCGTGCATCGCCAGCAGCAGCCTGTCCGTGACCGCGTCAAGCTGGGCGTCCGTCGCCTTCGCCTGCACCCATTGCGCGGTCAGGTTCAGGTGATCGACCGCGCGTTCGATGTCGTCCACTTCGCGCGCGGCAAGTTCGGCGGAACGCGCCGTGATCCAGTCGTTGATCGCGGTCTCGTCCTCGGCCGTCAGGACAGTGTCGCCCTGCGCCTTGACCTGCCCGTTGTTGATATTGACGGTCGCGATCTGGTCCAGTTCCAGCCGACGCTGCCGGTTTTCGGCATCGACCCTGAAGACCAACGCGCCGTTGTCCTTGACGCGGAAGTAATACGGGGGAAGGCCGTTGGTCATCTTGCGCATCCGTCTTGTCAGGTCGGCCGTCCGCTGGGCGGGCCTTGATCCTTGTCGCAGAAGGGGTGCTGCGCCTCAACCGCAACGTGCGGCGACGGATTTGCGCCGCGGTTCTCCCCGGTGCGGTCAGGTCGCCGGACCGGCGGGCACGCCCTGTGCGTCAGGTCAGGCCCTCGCAGAACCGCTTGATCCGGGCACAGGCCTCGGTCAGCGCCTCGTTCGACGTGGCATAGGACACCCGGAAATGAGGGCTGAGGCCGAAGGCCGCGCCGAACACCACGGCAACGCCTTCCTCCTCCAGCAGGGCCGTGGCGAAGACCTCGTCGTCGGTGATCTCCGTCCCCGCGGCACTGGTCTTGCCGATGCAGCCCGCGACCGAGGGATAGACGTAGAACGCGCCCTCCGGCACCGGGCAGGTGATGCCGGGACAGGCGTTCAGGCCCGCCACGACCAGGTCGCGACGTCCCTTGAAAAGCGCCTGATTGGGGCGGATGAACGCCTGCGTCCCGTCCAGCGCCTCGACGGCCGCATACTGGCTGATCGAGCAGGGGTTCGACGTGGACTGAGACTGGACCTTGGCCATCGCCTTGATCAATTCCACCGGCCCCGCCGCATAGCCGATCCGCCAGCCGGTCATGGAATAGGCCTTGGACACGCCGTTCATGGTCAGCGTGCGGTCATAAAGTTGCGGCTCCACCTGCGCGGGGGTCGCAAAGACGAAATTGTCGAAGACCAGATGCTCATACATGTCGTCCGTCAGGATCCAGACGTGCGGGTGGCGCAGAAGCACGTCGGTCAGCGCCTTGAGCTCGGACGCGGAATAGGCGGCGCCTGTCGGGTTAGAGGGCGAGTTGAAGATGAACCACTTTGTCTTTGGCGTGATCGCCGCTTCCAGCGCCTCGGGCGTAAGCTTGAAATTAGTCTCCATTCCCGCTTCCGCGATCACCGGCTCGCCGCCTGCCAGCAGGACCATGTCCGGATAGCTGACCCAATAGGGCGCGGGGATCACCACCTCGTCGCCGGGGTTCAGGGTGGCGACGAAGGCGTTGTAGAGGATCTGCTTGCCACCCGATCCGACCGACACCTGCGCGGGTGTGTAATCCAGCCCGTTGTCGCGCTTGAACTTGGCGCAGATCGCCTTCTTCAACTCGGGGATGCCGTCGACGGCGGTGTATTTCGTCTTGCCCTCGGCAATCGCCCGCGCACCGGCTTCCTTGATGTTGTCGGGCGTGTCGAAATCCGGCTCGCCCGCGCCGAGGCCGATCACGTCGCGGCCGGCGGCCTTCAGCTCGGCCGCCTTGGTCGTCACGGCGATTGTGGGCGAGGGTTTCACCCGGGCCAAGGTGTCGGACAGGAAGGCCATGTGCGCATCTCCGGTTTGCAGCGGCTGTGTTCCCGTCCTAGGTAACACGGGGTCCGCAAGCAAGGAGACCTGAACATGTCAGACGACGACGATGGCCAAGATCGCTTCGATCCAGACGCGACCACATTCGGCGACCGACTGACGGGCGCGCGCGAAGCCGTGGGCATGTCACAGCACGATCTGGCGACGCGCATCGGGATCAAGGTCAAGACCCTGAGGGCTTGGGAGGATGATCTTTCGGCCCCACGGGCAAACCGTCTGTCGATTCTGTGCGGCCTGCTCAACGTCTCGCTGATCTGGCTGATGACGGGGCGGGGTCAGGGGCTCGACGACAGCGACCCTTCCAGTCAGGACGGCGACCTTCTGGCCGAGGTCGAGGCCCTGCGCCGTGAAACCGCGGCTCTGTCCGACCGGCTGTTTACCCTTGGCGCGCGTTTGCGTGCCCGAATGGAGGCAGACATATGATCGACCCGACCGATGCACGCCGCAAACGCCTTGCCATCCGCGCATGGCGCCGTGGTATCAAGGAAATGGACCTGATCCTCGGCGGCTATGCCGATGCGGAACTGGCCACGATGGACGAGGACGGTCTCGCGCTCTTCGAAGCGGTGCTCGGAGAGAACGACCACGACCTGTTCCAGTGGGTCACCGGACAGTCGGAACCGCCCGCACGCTTCGGGCCTTTGATGCAGGACCTCTCGCGACGCGCGGCCGGCGCACGCTGAACATCCATCTATCCACAGGCTTTTAACGGAATATTCGGACTTTTTGGTCAAAAGCATCTGACAGATGGTCAGAGCAGGAAGCCGACAATGAGCCGACTTGAAAAGTTTCAGCCGCGCAACGCCCCGGACTTCGTCTCCGGCTATCTCGACGCGCTCACTCTGGTGGAGCGGCTCCACAGGTTGCTGCTCGACGTCATCAAGGATGAATTCGAGCGGCTCAACATCCTGGAGATCAACGCCGTTCAGGGCCTGCTTCTGTTCAACATCGGCGACCACGAGGTCACCGCGGGGGAACTGAAGACGCGCGGCTATTATCAGGGTTCAAACGTCAGCTACAATCTCAAGAAACTGGTGGAGATGGGATACATGCACCACCAGCGCTGCGAGATCGACCGCCGCGCCGTCCGCGTGCGCCTGACCGCCAAGGGCCGCGACGTGCGCAAGGCGCTGGACGACCTGTTCATCCGCCACGCCGACGGCATCCGCCATACCGGCGTGCTGTCGGACGCGGGCCTGATCGAGATCGTCAGCACGCTGCGCCGCGTCGAACGCTATTGGAGCGACCAGATCCGCTATATCTACTGATACCTTACGCAGACGGCGGGCCACCGGACCGTCAAGGCGCGAAGACGGTGGCCTTGTGGCTTCGCTTGGCAGCCATCGCGGAATGAGGTGTCACGATCGCCGCGCACCGCGTCGAAAGCCCCCCGGCCGTGAGGATTGTCATTTCAGCGCGCGTCCGACGCGGTCCGCTGGACGCCCCACGTCGGACCCTCGACGCCCGAGGCGAACCGGCAGCTTCGCAGCGGCAGACCCCGGCGCCTGCCCCCTGACAGACCCGGACATCTCTGGCACGGGCCGAATTGAAAGCCAGAGGTGCGAGCGGAAAATGCGGCACGGTCAAAATCGCGCGCGACACCCGTAAGGTCTCAAGCTGTCTCAGTC
>JBARXR010000080.1:0-2350 GCA_049647445.1 Jannaschia sp.
GGTCGTATCATACCAGCACCGAACCCTTGGCGTCGATGACCCCTTGCGTCTGCGCATCGCCCAGGAGCATCTCGTTGTGCGCCTTGCCCGACGGGATCATCGGGAAACAGTTCTCGTGCTTGGCCACCGCGCAATCGAACACGACCGGACCGTCGTGGTTGATCATCTCCATGATCGCATCGTCCAGATCGGCGGGGTCGGTGCACAGGATCCCCTTGGCCCCGAAAGCCTCCGCCAGCTTGACGAACTCGGGCAGCGCCTCCGACCACGACGAGGAATAGCGCTCGCCGTGCAAAAGCTCCTGCCACTGGCGGACCATGCCGAGGCGTTCGTTGTTGAGGATGAACTGTTTCACGGGCAGCTTGTACTGCACCATCGTGCCCATTTCCTGCATGTTCATCAGCCACGACGCCTCGCCCGCGACGTTGATCACGAGGGCATCGGGATGCGCGACCTGCACACCCATGGCGGCGGGCTGACCGTATCCCATCGTGCCGAGGCCACCGGAGGTCATCCAGCGGTTCGGATCCTCGAACCCGAGGTATTGCGCGGCCCACATCTGGTGCTGGCCGACCTCGGTGCAGATATAGCGGTCGCGATCCTTGGTCAGGGCCTCGAGGCGGGCGACGGCGTGCTGCGGGCGGATGACCTTGCCCTCCTGCTTGAAGGCAAGACAGTCGACCGTCTTCCATTGCTCGATCTGCGCCCACCATTTCTGGACACCCGCGGCATTGGTCTTGCGCCCGCGCGATTTCCACAGCCGCAACGCTTCCTCCAATACGTGGGCGACGTCGCCCAGGATCGGGACGTCGGCCTTGATGACCTTGTTGATGGAGGATGGATCGATGTCGATGTGCGCCTTCATCGACTTTGGGCTGAACGCGTCCAGCCGTCCCGTGATCCGGTCGTCGAACCGCGCGCCGACGTTGATCATCAGGTCGCAGCCGTGCATTGCCATGTTCGCCTCGAAAAGGCCGTGCATCCCAAGCATCCCCAGCCACTTCGCGCCGGACGCCGGATAGGCCCCGAGACCCATCAGGGTGGAGGTGATGGGAAAGCCGGTGGCCTCCACGAATTCGCGCAGGAGTTTGGACGCGGCGGGGCCCGAGTTGATGACGCCGCCACCGGTATAGAACAGCGGCCTCTCGGCGCGCTCCATCAGGTCGACAAGCTGCTCGATCGCCTCCGGGTCGCCCTTGAGGCGGGGCTGGTAGTGGCTGACCTTGACCTGCTTCGGTTCGACATACGTTCCGGTCGCGAACTGGATATCCTTGGGGATGTCCACGAGGACCGGGCCGGGCCGTCCGGATGTGGCGACGTGGAACGCCTCGTGCAGGACGGGGGCCAGGCGGTCGGTGTCCTTCACAAGCCAGTTGTGCTTGGTGCAGGGACGGGTGATGCCCACGGTATCGGCCTCCTGGAAGGCGTCCGAGCCGATCATGAACGTCGGGACCTGACCGGAGAGCACCAGAATCGGGATACTGTCCATCAACGCGTCCGTCAGTCCCGTCACAGCGTTCGTAGCACCCGGCCCCGAGGTGACGAGCGCCACGCCGATCTTGCCGGTGGAGCGGGCATAGCCTTCGGCGGCATGGACGGCGGCCTGTTCGTGGCGCACCAGAAAGTGGCGGATGTCGTTCTGCTGGAAGATCTCGTCATAGATGGGCAGGACCGCGCCGCCCGGATAGCCGAACACCGTATCGACACCCTGATCCTTGAGCGCGCGCACGACCATCTGCGCACCTGTCATCTGTCTGTTCATCGTCTTCGTCCTTCTGTCCCGCCTCTGACGCAAAACCCCCCGGAGGAGAACTCCGGGGGGCGCATGGTTACCGATATGGTCGCTGATCCCTCAGCCCATGCACCCTGATCCTACAATTACGAGAAGCGTCGCCATCTTGGTTTCCTTGTCCTGCGCACATCCATACCGATGGGCGCGGGAGGGTCAACCGATTCAGTGGAGAAAATTGCCGCAGGGGGCGCTTTTGTTTGCGTTTGTTGCGTGGGGCGGAATCACGCCTGAAACAGCGGAAAGCTGACGCCAAGGGCCCAGGCCAGGACGAGACCGAGGGCGATGCCGGATGCGAGGGGGCCCGAGCGCGTTGCCGCCGCCCGTCCCATGGTGCCGAAGACGAGGTAGAACAGCACGATCACGGGCGCGATCATCAGAAGGAAGAACAGGCCCGAGAAGTCGAGCGTGACAGCGACGACCAGCGAGCCGAGGAACGCGCCGCGCAGCACGATGCGTCGCAGGATGCCCGCGCCATGCGTCAGGACTGCATCCGCCACCATGCAGGGCAGCGCGCCCACCGCCACGGCGGCGATGATCCAGAGCCGCGCACCCGTGGGC
>JBARXR010000081.1:0-2102 GCA_049647445.1 Jannaschia sp.
GTGGAGGTGTACACCCGTTGATCGTCCGGTCGTTCCCATACCACCGATTTTCTGCCCGCGCGAGACCCTTTGGCCAACGCTGACGTCGATCGAATTCAGATGGGCATACCGGGTCTCGAAACCAAGGGGATGCCGGACATTGATCATCTTGCCATACCCCGATTGCCACCCGGCATGGGTGACGACCCCGGCCGCGGTCGCCTGGATTTCGGTTCCGCGTGCCCCGGCGAAATCGAGGCCCGAGTGCATCCTGCCCCACCGCGGACCGAAGCCCGAGGTGCGCCGGTGCGGACCCGGCACGGGATGCGCGAGCGGCAGGCTTTCGGCGGCTATCCGGTAGAGGTCCACCTCCTCGAGCCGGTTCAGCAGGCGATTGGCGCGGTCGGTGTCGAGGTCGGGGATGCCCTCCGGGCTGCCACGCGTCGAGATGACCACCGGTTCAAGCGGGCCGCCCTGGCCCGAATAGCCGCGCCGCACCTGCTCGAGAATCGCGTCGGTCGAAATGCCCGACCGGGCAAAGACCTTCTCCAGCGGCTCAAGCGAGACCTCGACCGCTTCCTCGAGCCGCGAGAATATCTCGTCGTTTCGATCTGCAACGATCTCGGCCATAGCCTCCATCCGGTCGATCTCGCTGTCGGCGCCCTCGGCCACCACGATGGCCTCGTCGCGGGCCAGTGCGGTCGCGTCGAGGATCTCGCTCAAAGCTGCGGCAGTGGCAGAGGCGTCGGCGTGCAGGCGTTCGGCACGGGCAGCGGCCTCCGGCGCGTCTTCCAGTTTGGCGACCGCTTCGGACACGGCATCGCGCGCGATATCGCGCTCGGCCACGGTCCGGCGCAGGGTCCGCTGGATGACTTCGACACCGGTTTCGAGTTCGCGCGTGCGCTGCTCGGCCGCGAGGAGGCGTTCCTGCATCTGCGACACTTCCTCGAGGGCGATATAGAACCGCTCCAGCGCCTGTTCGGCTTCGCGCTGTCGCAAATTCCGTTCGTTGCTCAGGGCATCGAGGCGGTTTTCATAGGCCAGCTGGGCCCGGGCCGTCTGCTCGCGCGTGGAGGTCGAACTGATCGCCCCGATCAGGAAGAAAGACGTGACGATCACGGTCCATCCGAGGACGAGAGCGCCGCCGACCAGAATGCTTGCCTGCATCATCGGACGCATCCGGACAAATCGGGTGCCTTCTTCGGATTTCAGAAAGAGCCGTTGCTCGGGCAAATGGCGCTCAAGGCGCGCATTGATCTTGTCGGACAGGCGTTGCTTCACGTCCCGTCTCCCCGTTCTTGTGCGCGCCCGGCTTTGTGCCGTGATGCGCAGCGGTTCCATTCCCCAGCCCCGACTGTCCCATCAGAGCAACATTGGCCGGGTTTTAGGCAACGGGTCCAAATTGGGCAACCTTTCTTACCGGATCGTCTGGTTCCGCCCCGTCCTTGCGCAGCTTTTCGCCCAACCGGAGGTGCTAGACACTCAGAGGCCGGCGACGAGCGGCCAGTAGAAATCCGGCGGGATGCCCGCTTCGGCGCGCTTTTCCTCGTTGAACGGTGGTTTCAGCGGACCATGGAAATAGCGGCGCACAAGGTCGTGGAATGTGGCGGTGGGGTCGATGTCGTGACGCCCGCAGAGGAAGTGAAACCATTTCGACCCGTATGCGACGTGGCTGACCTCTTCGGCATAGATGGTCTCGAGCGCGGTGACGGCGGATGTCGCCTTGGCGCGGCGAAACACCTCTATCATGCCCGGGGTTACGTCGAGGCCCCGCGCCTCCAGCACCATCGGAACCACGGCGAGACGCGCCATCAGCTCGCATGCCGTCTCCTCGGCGGCGCGCCACATGCCGGCCTGTGCAGGCAAGGCGCCATAGTGGCTGCCGACTTCCTCGAGGCAATCCGCCATCAGACCGAAGTGCTTGGATTCCTCATCGGCTGCCCGGACCCAGTCGTCAAAGAAGCTGACCGGCAGGCGGCTGTCCGAGAAGCGTGCGATAATGTCCCAATGCAGATCCACGGCGTTCAATTCGATGTGCGCCACTGCGTGCATGAGTGCGATGCGCCCTTCAGGCGTGCCCGGCTTGCGGTGCGGCACATCGCGGGGGCTGAGGAGTTCCGGGC
>JBARXR010000082.1:0-2546 GCA_049647445.1 Jannaschia sp.
GTGCAGACCTGCGGTCTGGTATGGGCCGCCGCGATGCCGCGCCCGCCGACCATACCCTTGTAGCGCAGCACCCGCAGCAGGCCCGCGACGCCCGCGCGGACGGAATATTCGTCGAACCGCAGGCCCTCGCCCGCCTCGTAGAGCAGGACGTCGCGCCCGAGGGCCTTGGCCGCGCCCCGCAATGACCCGTCGCGCAGCGGCGATTGCAGGATCACCGGGGCGCCGAACACCTGCGCCAGTTCCATCGTCACCGGGTTGTCGGGCGAGATGCGGATCTGCGGCAGGTTGGTGCGATGGATCGCCGCCGAGTGCAGGTCGATCCCGAGATCGCTGCGCGCCACGATCTCATGCAGGAACAGATGTGCGAGGCGGGACCCGAGGGAGCCTTCGCGCGTGCCGGGAAAGCAGCGGTTCAGGTCGCGGCGGTCCGGCAGGTAGCGCGAATGGTTCATGAAGCCGAAGGCGTTCACGATGGGAATGACGATCAGCGTGCCCTTCACGGATTTCAGCGCGGGCGCGCGCAGCAGGCGACGGACGATCTCGACACCGATGACTTCGTCGCCGTGGATGCCCGCGCTGACAAACACGGTAGGGCCATCGGCCTTGCCGTGGATCACCTCCACGGACATGGACACCGGGGTATGATCCGACAGGTGGCTGACCGGCAGGTCGATGGTGGCGCGGGTGCCGGGGGCGACGGTCTGGCCACCGATCGCGAAGCCCGCGCGGGGCATCAGCCCTTGCCTTTGGTCTTGGTGTTTCCCGGCCTCGCGACCTTTTCGAGGTGCTCGATGATCTTGCCCGCGATGTCGATGCCGGTGGCCTTTTCGACACCTTCGAGGCCGGGCGAGGAGTTCACCTCCATCACGACCGCCCCGTGGTTGGAGCGCAGCATGTCGACGCCGCAGACCTCGAGCCCCATGGATTTCGCGGAGCGGATCGCCGTGGAGCGCTCTTCCGGCGTCAGCTTGACGACCGCAGCCGATCCGCCGCGATGCAGGTTCGACCGAAACTCCCCGTCCGCGCCGGACCGCTTCATCGCGGCGACGACCTTGCCGCCGACCACGAGTGCGCGGATGTCGGTGCCGCCCGCTTCCTTGATGAATTCCTGGATCAGGATGTTGGTATTGGTCGCCCGGAACGCCTCGATCACCGACTTGGCGGAGCGGTCGGTGTCGGCCAGCACGACGCCGAGGCCCTGGGTGCCTTCCAGCAGTTTGATGACGAGCGGCGCGCCCCCGGCCAGCGCGAGAACCTCCTCGGTCTGCTTGGGGTCATGGGCGAAGGTGGTGACGGGCAGGCCGATGCCGTCGCGCGCGAGCAGTTGCATCGAGCGCAGCTTGTCGCGGGATCGCCCGATGGCGACGGATTCGTTGAGGGGGTAGACGCCCATCATCTCGAACTGGCGCAGCACGGCGAGGCCGTAGAAGGTGACCGATGCGCCGATGCGGGGGATGACGGCGTCGTAGCCTTCCAGCTTTTCACCGTTGTAATAGATCTCGGGCCGGCGCGACGCGATGTTCATGTAGCAGCGCAGGGTGTTGATGATGTCCAGCGTATGCCCGCGCGCTTCGGCGGCCTCCTTGAGGCGCTGGTGCGAATAGAGGGTCGCGTTCCGGGCCATCATCGCGATTTTCATGGGGCGGCCTTTCTGGATGCCTTCGGCGCTTGGGTCGGGTCGGCTTTCAGGCGGGTGCGGCGCGTGTGCACCGCCACGTTGTGGGGCGACAGCGCCGTGCGCCCGACGATCATCGGCGCGCGCATGTTGGTGCGGTCGGTCAGAGACAGGTCTATCCGCCATTTGTGACCGGCGATCAACAGGTCGGTGCGGATGACGACGCGGTCCTCGGGGATGCCCGAGGTGTTCTTGATGGCGCGGTTTTCGTGGACGGGGTGTTCGTGGGTCGCCTTCGTTTTCGCGCCGTCGTGGCGGATGCGGAACCGGACCCAGGGCGTGCCATCCTTCTCGAACCTCTCGATCCTGTCGGCATGCAGCGCGGAGGTGCGTGCGCCGGTGTCGATCTTGGCGGGGATGGCGGTGAGGCCCAGCGCCGGAAGGCTGACCCGCTCCATCCAGCCGACGACGATGAGGTCTTTGGGTCTCGACACGGGCGGCAAGCTCCTGTTGCCGGACTTGGTGTCGGCTTGGGGGGATAATGGTGGGAGGAGCGGGGGATGGGAACGGGGCGACGGTGCAAGGCGCGTTTCGGATGTCTGCTAGGCGGACCTTCTGGACTTTCGCGTCGCCGCGCACGAGCGTCCGGTTCCGAAAATATACTCGCGTAACCGTTTTAGAAGAACGCGGCGCCGACCCGCGCTACCTGTCCCCCCGGAGTCGGGAAAGCTGACACCTGTAGCGGCACTGATGTTATAGACGTTGTTTTGGGAGACTGTACTGCCCCACAGAACAAAGCCACCTAGATTGGCCGGCGGAATGTCCGTCAGTCCGCTGTAGCGTCCCGGTATGCTGCTCATTGGTCATTCCTTTCCAAGTCTCTCACAAGTCTGAAGCCGCTGGTGGGACTGCGAAAACCCTCGGGGGTTTG
>JBARXR010000083.1:0-2440 GCA_049647445.1 Jannaschia sp.
GGAATGTTCCGACCAAATCCCCCGCATGACGGTTTCATGCCTGATCCGACAAATCCGCGATCCGGGCTTGCGCAGGGGTCGCAGCGACGATCGGTCCGTAATCGTCCGAAGGCGCATCGGCCCGGCGGTCATCGTCTGAAATCCGTCTTCTGCAAAGACCGCAAGGAGGCGGCGGAATGAGCACGCATCACGTGATCTTCATGCCGTCCGGAAAACGCGGGCGGTTTGCCAGCGGCACGCCGATCCTGACCGCCGCCCGCAAACTCGGCGTCGATCTCGATTCCGTCTGCGGCGGGCGCGGGATCTGCTCGAAGTGCCAGATCCAGCCGGCCGAGGGCAATTTCTCCAAACTGGGCGTGACCGTCGCCCCCGGCGCCCTGTCGGCCTTCAATGCCGTGGAGCGACGCTACGACGAGAAGCGCGGGCTGAAACCCGGTCGGCGCCTCGGCTGTCAGGCCACCGTGCAGGGTGACGTCGTGATCGACGTTCCCGCGACAAGCCAGGTCCACCGTCAGGTCGTGCGCAAGGAAGCCTCGGACCGGGTGATCACGCTGGACCCCGCCACGCGCCTGCACCTCGTGACCGTGGAGGAGCCGGACATGGACGCGCCGTCCGGCGATCTGGAGCGGTTGCGCGCGGCCCTCGCCGACCAGTGGGACCTGCACGACCTGACCGTGCCCCTGCCCGTCCTGCGCGGACTTCAAACCGCGCTGCGCAAGGGCAAGTGGCAGGTCACCGTCGCGGTGAACCACCATGCGGGAAGCATCGCGGCGATCTATCCCGGCCTGCGCGAGGACGCGTTGTTCGGCCTCGCCATCGATCTCGGCTCGACCACGATCGCCGCCCACCTGTGCGATCTGTCCACCGGCGAGGTGCGCGCATCGGGCGGCATCATGAATCCGCAGATCCGCTTCGGCGAGGACCTGATGAGCCGCGTCAGCTATGCGATGATGAACCCCGGCGGGGACGTCGAGATGACCACCGCCGTCCGTGAGGCTCTGGCCGTCCTTGCCGTCGACCTTGCGACACAGGCGGGGGTGACGGCGACCGATATCGTCGAGGCGGTGATCGTCTGCAACCCGGTGATGCATCACCTGCTGCTGGGCGTGGACCCGGTAGAGCTGGGCCAGTCGCCGTTCGCGCTCGCCACGTCGGACGCCCTGCGCCTCGGCGCGGCGGAGGTCGGTCTGGACGCGCTGGCCCCGGGCGCACGCCTCTATGTCCTGCCCTGCATCGCGGGCCATGTCGGCGCTGACGCGGCGGCCGTCGCGCTGTCGGAGGCCCCCGACCAGTCGGCTGAGCTGACGCTGATCGTCGATGTCGGCACCAACGCCGAAATTCTGCTGGGGAACCGCGACCGCCTTCTGGCCTGCTCCTCACCCACGGGTCCGGCCTTTGAGGGCGCGCAAATCAGTTCCGGCCAGCGCGCAGCCCCCGGCGCCATCGAGCGCGTGGAAATCGATCCTGTCACCAAGGAGCCACGGTTCCGTGTCATCGGAAGCGACCTGTGGTCCGACGAGCCCGGCTTTGCGGAGGCCACGGCGGGCAGCGGCATCACCGGCATTTGCGGCTCCGGGATCATCGAGGCGGTGGCGGAGTTGCGGCTGTCGGGATTGCTGGATCCGGGTGGGTTGATCGGCGGACCGGACCAGACCGGCACCGCGCGCTGTGTCGCGGACGGGCGCACGCATTCCTATCTTCTGTGGGAAGGCGAAGACCGGCGGATCATGGTCACCCAAGGCGACATCCGCGCAATCCAGCTTGCGAAATCCGCGCTCTATGCGGGCGCGCGCCTTCTGATGGACGAAATCGGTGTCGACAGCGTCGAGAAGATCAAGCTGGCGGGCGCATTCGGTGCGCATATTTCACCCCGGCACGCCATGGTTCTGGGAATGATCCCGGACGCATCGCTCGATGCGGTCTCATCGGCGGGCAATGCGGCGGGGCATGGCGCGCGCATGGCGCTGTGCAACATGGCGATGCGGGACGGCATCGAGGCGCTGGTGCGGCGCATCGAAAAGATCGAGACCGCCGTGGCGCCGCGCTTTCAGGAACATTTCGTCGCCGCCAACGCGATTCCGCATGCGACGGCCCCGTTCCCGCATCTGGGTCCGCTGCCGAATGTCAGTTTCAACACCGCGCAGGCCGGTCGCAGACGGCGGCGCTGATCCGGTCTCGGCGGGAGGACGGGTCCGTCATCCAAGCCGGATGATCTCTCCGCCGGCTGCTTTCGCGTCCTCTTCGTCGTGGCTGACCATCAGGACCGGGATCCCGGCGGCACGGGCCCGGCCGAAGACCAGCGCGCGCATCTGGCCACGCAGGTCCGCGTCGAGCTTGGCGAACGGCTCGTCCAGCAGCAGGCCCTCGGGCGCCGACATAAGCACGCGCATCAGCGCCACACGCGCGGCCTGTCCGCCCGACAGGGTCGCGGGATCGCGGG
>JBARXR010000084.1:0-5928 GCA_049647445.1 Jannaschia sp.
GTTGGTGATCTTGCCGATATCGACCATGTGACCGTCCACCACGAACCGGTTTTGCGCGATCTCGAGGCCCTTGAAGATGCGCTCCACCGTCGAGAGGTAGAATTCGGCGGGCATGTCCATCACGGCGAGATATTCGTCGTAGAACTTGTTGTGCTTGTCGAAGTCGGAGGCGGTGCCGTTCGCGACGGCGAGGATCTGGTTCCACATGGCGCTGCTGTGGGTTTCGGCGTTCATCGACACGAACGACGCCAGTTGCAGCAGGCCCGGATAGACCATCCGCCCGACGCCCGCGTGCTGGAAGCCGACACGCTGGACCATCGACTGCTCCAGCTGGCCCATCGTGACGCGGCGGCCGAAGTCGGTCACATCCGTCGCGGCTGCGTCCGGGTCGATGGGGCCACCGATCAGCGTCAGTGTCGACGGCTGAGCGTCCGGGTCCTGTTCGGCCAGCAGGGCTGTCGCGGCCAGCGTCAGGGGCGCGGGCTGGCAGACGGCGATGACGTTGATGTCCGGGCCGAGGTGCTTCATGAATTCGACAAGGTAGAGGGTATAATCCTCGACGTCGAACTTGCCCGCCGAAACCGGAATGGTGCGCGCGTTGTGCCAGTCGGTGATGTAAACATCCGCGTCCGGCAGGAGCGAGACGACCGTGCTGCGCAGCAGCGTGGCATAGTGGCCGGACATTGGCGCGACAAGGAGGATTCGGCGCGGCATCGGGTCCCGACCGGGGACCGAGAAGCGGATCAGGTCGCCGAAGGGGCGGGTCAGCACCGGTTTCACGTCGACCAGATGGTCGCGTCCGTCGGCCCCGACCACGGGTGGGAGGTTCCAGTCCGGCTTGACGACCATGCGGTTGAACGTCCGCTCCGCCACTTCGCCCCAGGCCGCCATCATCTGCACGGCGGGGAACGGAGACAGGGCGAACGCGGGGTAGGACGCCATCGTCCGCGCCGTCGCGCCAAGCCAGGCGTTGGTGTTGCGGACGGCTTCCATCATGTCGTAGGCGGCCATGAACCTCATCGGCGGTGCTCCTTCCCGAGCGGAACGGCCCCTGGCACGATGCGAAGGCCCGTTTGTCTTTTCGTGCCACACCTGTTCTGATGGGCAAACTTACTTAGCAGTTGCAGCATTTTCGGAGAATATCAAGAAATGACCGCAGATGATCGCGACGGCGCCGACGTCGAGGGCGTGTCGGAGGCGGGCGGCGAAGCCCTGACCCGCCTGAGCGCGAACCTCGCGCGGATGGACGAATTGACCAAACGTCTGGTCGGCGCGCTGTCGACCAAGCGCAGTTCCGACCAGGGTCTGCAGGGACCCGGACCCGAGCTCTATGCCAAGGCGATGGCGGCCTACTGGGCCGAAATGGCCAGCAATCCGGGCAAGCTGATCGAGCGGCAGGTGGGATACTGGGGCGCGGCCCTCAAGCACGCGGTAGAGGCGCAGACGGCCATGGCGGACGGGCGGCCCGCCGTGCCCGAAGACACGCAGCCCCCTGACCGCCGTTTCGCCAACCCGATGTGGTCCGAGCACCCCTATTACAACTTCCTCAAGCAGCAGTACCAGATCAGCGCGCGGGCCATCCGCGACACGGTGAGCGAGCTGGAGGGCCTCGACCGCACCGACAAGCGGCGGGTCGAATTCTTCAGCCAGCAGATCGTCGACCTCTTTGCGCCGACGAATTTCCTGGCGACCAATCCGGAAGCGATGCAGCGGGCGGTTGAGACCGAGGGCGACAGCCTTGTGAAGGGTCTCGAGAACCTCGTGCGCGACATCGAGGCCAACAAGGGCGACTGGCTTGTGACGCTGTCTGACCCGGAGGCGTTTCAGGTCGGCGGCAATATCGGCACGACGGACGGCAGCGTCATCTTTCGGAACCGGATGTTCGAGCTGATCCAATATGCGCCCGCGACGGACAAGGTCCACGCGACGCCGGTCGTTCTGTTCCCGCCCTGGATCAACAAGTTCTATATCCTGGACCTGAAGCCGCAGAACAGCCTGATCAAATGGATCGTCGAGCAGGGCTATACCCTGTTCGTGGTCTCTTGGGTGAACCCGGATGCCACCTACGCGGACGTCGGCCTCGCGACCTATGTGGATGAGGGGTTCCTGACGGCGATCGATGTCGCCAAGGAGATAACCGGCGAGGACGAAGTCAACGCGATCGGCTATTGTATCGCGGGCACGACGCTGTCTCTGACGCTGGCGCTGATGGCACGGAGGGGAGACACCTCGGTCAAGTCGGCGACGTTCTTCACGATGCTCGCCGACTTCGAGGATACCGGTGAGATGGCGGTGTTCCTTGACGACGACTTCGTGGACGGGATCGAACGGGAGTCCGCGCAGAAGGGGTATCTGGACAAGTTCTTCATGGGGCGGACGTTCAGTTACCTGCGTTCCAACGACCTCGTGTATGGGCCCGCGATCAAATCCTACATGCTGGGCGAGACGCCACCGGCGTTCGACCTGCTGTATTGGAACGGGGATGGGACGAACTTGCCGGGGCCTATGGTGACCGAATACCTGCGCAAGCTGTGCATCGGGAACCAGCTTGCGACCGAAGGCTTCGACCTGATGGGCGAGCGGGGTCTGACGCTGGACGACGTGAAGACGCCGGTCTGTGCCATCGCCTGCGAGACCGACCATATCGCCCAGTGGAAGGGCGCGTGGCAGAGCGTCGAAAAGATGGGCGCGACGGACAAGACCTTCATGCTGTCCCAGTCGGGGCATATCGCCGGGATCGTGAACCCGCCCAGTCGCAACAAGTACGGCCATTACATCAACGACGGCGATGGTGACTGGAAGTCGCCGGAGGAGTGGTTCGAGCACACGACGTTCCACGACGGCTCATGGTGGCCACGCTGGGAAAAGTGGTTGAGGCCCCGCTCGGGCAAGAAGGTCGCGGCGCGCAAGCCCGGTGGACCGCTGCATCCCGTCCTCGCCCCGGCCCCCGGCACCTATGTGCTGCCGAAAAAAGACGAGGTGGCCTGAGAGCCGCCACGCGATCCGAAGGCCTGAAGACCTTGGGGGTGCCCCGGGGTCAAGTAAGGCTATCCTGACTGACGTGCTCCCGGTGGCGGGGCTAGGTTGATGCTTTTTCAACCATCCTGCCAAAGGGACATTTCCATGACGAATTCAACTGAGAATGCACATCACGGGATGCTGAAAGGCATCGGTATGGCCACCAAGATGGCCTGCGAGGGCGTGGAGCTGGGCACCCAGAGCCTTGGCCACAGGCCGACCGCCGAGATCGGCAGCAAGGGCGCGACACGTGCGGTCGCGGAGCGCACGTTCGGCCGTTTGTTCGACCGGCAGGATCATCAGCCGGACGCGGCGGCGATGGCGGCCCTTGCCGCGACGATGGCAGAGAGGCCGGGGGACGAGACGGAGGGGCCGGCTGACGCGGGCACCGCCTTCTTCGGTCAGTTCATCGACCATGACCTGACGCTCGATGCATCGACCCGGTTGGGCGAAGCGGCGGGCCGTCTCGATGAGATCGAGAATTTTCGCACCCCCCGGTTCGATCTCGACTCCGTGTATGGCGCCGGACCGGAGGTCGATCCCTGGCTTTACGGTCAGGGCGACGAGGGGCGGGCACTGGCTTTCGGGCGGGGCTGGGCCGCTGGCACGAAGGGGAATGCGCTGGACCTGCAACGCAACTGCAACGACAGGGCGCTGATCGGTGACCCGCGCAACGACGAAAACCTGTTCATCAGCCAGATCCATGGCCGACAGTTCGTGGCCGAGCATAACGTCCTGCTGGCGGCGGCGACGGGCGACGCGGAACACCGGTTCGAGACGGCGCGGGACGCCTTGCGTCACCGGTATCAGGAGCGGGTGATCACGGAGTTCCTGCCTGCGATCGTTGCCAAGCCGGTGCTGGGCCCGCTGCTGAAGGGGGCCTGGGCGGGATCGTTGCCCGGCCCGATCCAGTGGGACTGCGCGCCCGACATGCCGGTGGAGTTTTCGGCGGCCGCCTTTCGCTTCGGCCACTCGATGATCCGTCAAAGCTATGCCCTGAATGACGCGCACCCGGATGAGGAATTGTTCTCGCCGGTGAACGGTGGCTTCTCGCCGGTATCGCGGGCGCACAACCTCGACTTTGCCCGGTTCTTCGGCGCATCGGCACAACGGTCGCGGCCGATCAACACTCGGATCGTGCCGGACCTGATCGCCCTGCCGCCGAATGTGGTCGGGGACCACCCGAACCTCGCGGAGCGCAACATGCTGCGCGGCCAGCTGACGTTCTGCCTGCCGACGGGCGAAGCCGTGGCGGAGATGCTGGGCTGCGACGTGCTCGATCCGCACCCGGACGTCGAAGCGCTGGGCCTGACCGGAAAGACCCCGTTGTGGTTCTATATCCTCTGGGAGGCCGAACAATCCGGTGGCAGGCTGGGACAGATCGGCGGAACGCTCGTGGCCGGAACGATTCTGAACCTGATGCTGCGTGACGCGACCTCGATTCTGCATCAACCGCAGGCGGCGTCCGCAGAACTGGTCGCCTGACCACCCGGTCAGATGGTCCGCCCCGGCGCCTTCACCGGCGCCGGGGCGTTTCTTTTCAGAGGGCTAGGGATCCTGCACCGCGCCGATGAAAATTTTATGCTGCAGTGCAGAAAAAAGGGTGAATTGCCGCAGTGCAGCATGTAGGTGATGCCCAGACGCAGAGGCCAGCCTTCCGGCGAGCGGGAGACACCCTGACCGTAATGTTGAAAGGATCGACCAATGACCAAGCAGACCGATTTCACCAAGTACATGTCCGACATGATGGGTTCGTTCCCGATGGACACCTCGGCGATGACCGAAGCCTTCAAGACCCAAGCCGCCTTTGCCGAAAAGATGTCCAAGGTCGCGCTGCAGGCTGCCGAGCAGTCCGCCGAGATCAGCCACAAGTGGACCCGTGAGACGCTTTCGAAGATGGCGCCCGTGGCCACGATGAAGGACGAGCCGGCGGATTACGCCAAGTCCGTCACCGATTTCGCCTCCGCCTCCGCCGAAGTGGCCGCCGAGAACATGGCCGCCTTCGCCGAGATCGCCAAGAAGGTCCAGATGGAGACCGTCGAGATCATGATGGCTGCCGGCAAGGAAGCCCAGGAAGACGCGACCGCCGCCGTCAAGAAGGCGACTGCCGACGTGACGACCGCGACCAAGAAAGCCGCCTCCAAGTAAGGCAGCGACACGATAGCCGCCCCCTTCCTCCCTTGGAGGCGGCCATTTGGGACAGGACGCAATTTCGGCGTCCTGTCCTTTTCGTTTGCGCATTGCTGCGTGTGCGTTAGGCTTCTCTGCACCGCAAAAACGAGAGGCGCCCGATGAAGGACGACACCAAACCGCTGCTGATCAAGCGATATGCCAGCCGCCGACTCTACAATACGGAGACCAGCGATTACGTCACGCTGGAGGATATCGCCGGGTTCATTCGCGCCGGACGCGAGGTGCAGATCGTCGACCTGAAATCCGGAGACGACCTGACGCGGTCATACCTTCTGCAGATCATCGCCGAGCATGAGTCGAAGGGCGAGGCGGTTCTTCCGCTGGCCGTCCTGACCGATCTGGTCCGGTCCTATACTGGCGCCGCAAAGTCGGTGGTGCCGGACTTCCTGGCGTCCAGCTTCGAGATGCTGCGGTCCGGGCAGTCCAAGATCGTCGAGAACATGACCGCGATAAATCCCATGGCGCAGATGCCGGGCATGAAGGCCATGCAGGAACAGCAGGCAGCGTTCTTCAAGGCCATGACCGGCGGTTGGGCGGCGGGCACCGCGCCCGAGCCGACGGAAGAGGAGGCACCGGCCGATGATCATGGACAGTCGCGCCAGGAACTCGATGCGATCCGCAAGCAACTGGCCGAGATGCAGGCGATGCTGGCCAAGATGAACAAGTGACCGCGCGCGTGTCGGACCCGGCGGGCGACCGTGACGCGGGGTCCGGTCA
>JBARXR010000085.1:0-37683 GCA_049647445.1 Jannaschia sp.
ATCCTGTTTGGCGGGGCGTCCGGGCGGTTCTGGCGATATCGGCTGGCGACGGGGACGGCGGACCTTGTCGAGATCCCGACGGAGGTGGTCATGGATCGGGTGACGGCCATCGTGGCAATGGATGACGGCGGCTTCGTTCTTGGCGGCGATGGGGCCTCCCTTCTGCGGCTTTCCGGCGACACCCCGCCCGTGCCGACGGTCATCCCGCTGCAACTTGACGGTGAGCCGAGCGTTCGGGCGCTGGCGCGGATCGACGGAGACCGGTTGCTGGTGTCGGCGAACGATGGACAGATTCTGGATGTGGACATCGGAGCGCCCGCCATGCTGCCGATGGACACCTTCGACCGCAGCACGAACCTTTACGACGTAATCGTTCCGTCGGTGGACGGCAGGCAATTCTATCTGCTCGGGGATGAGGGAGCGGTCCTGCGCTACCGGCCGGAAGATACGCGCTTCCCCCTGTCCGCGCCGCTTTCGGCGGGGTCCGACGAGGCCCTGAACGGCGGGCTGGTGACTCGGAGCGCAAACCTCCTGGTATTCGGAAACGGCGATCTTGTCGCCCTGTTGGCGCGGGAGACGCCGGACGACAGGGATATCCGCATCGCGGCGTCGCAGGGTGGACCGGTCTCGGTGCAGACTGACTTGCCGCTTGTTTTCCGGCGGCTGTTCACGCCCGGATCGGACACCGTTTTCTGGCAGGCCATCGTCGCGTTGCCGAACGGCGGTCTGCTGATCCTCGGGGACGAGGGGCATATCGTCGAGGCCGATCTGACGGACGGGTACCGCGCCTGGGGTGACGCGCTCGACGACCCGCGCATCGCCGCCCTGCAGGCCACCGAGGCCCTGCCGGAGGCGTTCCTGGCCCTCCTGAACAGCCCGCTTTTCAGCGGACAGGGGTCGTTCGCAAGCGTTCAGACGATCCTGCAACTGGTGGAGGGGCGGCGGGCCCTGCTGGAGGACGAGATCACGCGTTCCGAAGGCAATCTGGAGGATGTGCCATCCTGGCTGCTGGGGCAGGAGCAACTGGCGTTCGCGGATTTCATCCGGATTTGCCGCGAAGGCGTCGTGCGACCGTCCGTGTCCGCCACCGCCGTCGCGCCATCCGGCGAGGCTGCGCCGACGGTGCCCGATGCCGTCCATCTGGCCTGCCTGCAAGTCTGGCAGGGCGAGATGGAGCGGTCGGAAAAGCAGATTTGGGAAAGCCTTGCGCGGCAAATTCCGCCCGGCGTGCTGCTGCTGTTCCTCTTGGCGACGTTGAGCGCGCTCTACCGCTACAACCTGCGGCTGGCGGGGTTTCACAGCTCGCGCGCGGATGTCCTCGACCTCGTGACGGCGGAGGGCGGCAGCGATCTGCGGACGTTCACGGCGCTGTCGACCGCTCTGGCCGCCGACAAGGTGGAGTTCGCGCGCGCCAAGACACCGGCGGATCAGGCAGTGGAGCTGGCGGCGGCGCTGTCGGGCGCACAGAAGAAATAGCGACCTGTGGGCAGTTGGTCGCCACGATGGATGGACGAAGCCTCAGCAAGTTGTCATGAGCGCGTCGCGTACCATTTCGGGGACAGGCGACATGCACGATATTGCGCTGCTGGACGGCGGCAACGGCCAGGAAATCAATCGGCGCTCCCGGAAGGGCAGCCACCCGCTGTGGTCCCTCGAAGTGATGTTCGATACGCCCGAAGTGGTCGTGGATGTCCACGCGGAGTTCATTGCCGCCGGGGCGCGGGTGATTTCACTGAACACCTATCCGGCGACGCCTACGCGGATGGAGCGGGCAGGGTGCGCCGACCGCTTTGACGAAGCGCACACCACGGCGATCCGGCTGGCGCGGGAGGCGATCCAAAGGTCGGACCGACCCGAGGGATCGGTGCAGATCGCCGGGTGCCTGCCACCGCTGGTCGCGAGTTTCCGGGCGGAGGTGAGCAAGGGCTATGCCGCCTCGCTGGAGGAGTATCGCCGGATCGTGTCGGCGCAGGCGCAAGACGTCGACCTTTTCCTGATCGAGACGATGTCGAATATCACCGAAGCGCGCGCAGCCTTGGATGCCGCGATCGAGGCCGGGAAGCCGGTCCATGTCGGCCTGACGCTTGACGACACATCGGCCGGCACATTGCGGTCGGGGGAACGGCTGGAAGACGCGTTGGCGGCTTTGGTGCCGAAGGGTCCGGACGGCGTGTTCGTGAATTGCAGCGCGCCGGAGGCGATCACCATGGCGATGCCCGTTCTCGCGAGTGCAGGGATCCGGTTCGGCGGCTATGCCAACGGCTTCACGTCGGTCGCGGCGCTGGTGCCCGGGGGAACGGTGGACTCGCTGGTGGTGCGGTCGGACCTGTCGCCGGAGGTCTATGCGGATTTCGCGATGCAATGGGTCGCGCTGGGGGCCACGGTCGTGGGCGGGTGCTGTGAGGTCGGCCCTGCGCATATCCGCCATCTGGCGGACCGTCTTGGCGCGGCAGGACATCGGGTGACGGGTCTGTAGCAGGGCCTGCGCGACCGCCGATCAGGAGGCCAGGACGTTCCGGAACAGCCAGGGGTCGGACTCGTCGATGTCTTCGGGGAAGTGCTGCCAGCGATCCTGCAGAGGTGTCCAGTCGGTATAGTGCGCCTCCACGGGTCCGAGGTACGGGGTCTGGATCTCGAGGCAACGTGCGTGGTCCATCTCGTCGGTCTCGACGATGCCCGCGCCGGGGTTCTCCAATGCCCAGACCATGCCTGCGAGGACGGCGGATGAAACCTGCAGAGCGGTGGCATTCTGGTCCGGTGCAAGCCGCTTCGCTTCGTCGTTCGACAGGCGAGATCCGTACCAGAGGGCGTTTTTTGCGTGGCCGAACAGCAGCACGCCCAGCTCGTCGATCCCGGTGATGATCTCGTCCTCGGACAGGATGTGGTGGTCGACCTGCTGGCGACCGGAGCCGAACATCTCGTGCAGCGACAACACCGCATCGTCGCAGGGATGATAGGCATAATGGCAGGTGGGACGGTATTCGGGGCCAGGGCCGGACCCCACGGTGTAATAGTCTGAGATGCTGATGGCTTCGTTGTGGGTCACGAGAAAGCCGAATTGCGGACCCGGGGTGGGGCACCAGGAATGCACGCGGGTGATGGCACCGGGGCGGTTCATCCAGATCGCTGCCTCGCAGCCGGTGCCGTGGCGGCGGGCGTTGTCGGGGAACCACGTCTCATGGGTCCCCCAGCCGAGTTCTGCGGGCTGAAAGCCCTCGGCGATGAAGCCCTCAACCGACCAGGTGTTCACGAAGACGTCGCGGGGCCGAGGCAGGGCGCGGGCCTGCGTATCGCGCTCCGCGATGTGGATGCCCTTGACCCCGACGGACTGCATGAGCCTCGCCCATCCGGTCCGGTCATCGGGCGGCGCCGTGGGCATGCCCGTGTCTTCGGCCAGTCGCAGCAGGGCCGCCTTCACGAACCAGGAGACCATGCCGGGGTTCGCACCGCAGCAGGACACGGCGGTGCTTCCGCCTGGACTGATCGCGGCCTCGTCCCGCACTCTCTGGCGCAGCGCGTAGTTGGTGCGTTCGGCGTTTTCGAGGTCGTCGAAATAGAAGCCTGCCCAGGGCTCAACGACCGTGTCGATGTAGGGGACACCGATCTCGCGGCAGTATTTCATCAGATCGAGGCTGGAGGTGTCGACCGACAGGTTCCCGCAGAAGCCCGCACCGGGGGACAGGTGGCGGGCAAGAACCGAGCGATAATTGTCGGGTGTCAGGGCGACCTGTTCATGGGCGATGCCCCGTTGGGCCAGATCGGCGCAGGCGCGGTCGGACGGCTCGATCACCCTCAACCTGTCGCGGTCGAAGTCGAAATGCCGTTCGATCAAAGGCAGGGTGCCGCGTCCGATAGAGCCAAAGCCGATCATCACGATCGCGCCGTCGATGCGTGCGTGGATGGGGTGATCGCTCATGGTCGCGCCTTCCGCGTGTATCTCGGTAGGTGCCTCTCATAACACCCTGCCAAGGTCAAACCCCGCAGGCCATTGCCGGTTTCTTCGTGCCGTGGAATGATCCCGCCATGGGCTCGAATTCCGCCGATCACCTGAATGTCCGGTACGACGCGGCCTCAGTGGTCTGGGCGGACAAGATGCGGCTGCTCGGGTATTACGACGCCTACCTCGGGTTTCTGTCGAACTGGCCTGGCCTTGCCGCGGGCGCCCATCGGATCGCCGATGTCGGGGCCGGAAGCGGCGCAATGGCCGAGGCTTGGGTTGCGGTCAACGGGGCACCTGCCGGCATGATCCTGATCGATCCGTCACGCGGAATGCTGTCGACGGCGGAGCGGGCGCTGGCGCGGCGAGGCGTGATGGCGGAGAGCCTCGCCGCGCCTTTGAGCGCCGGCATGGTCGCGCCACAGGACGTCGTTCTGGCGGGCCATGTGATCGAGCACTTTTCCGATCCGGTAGCAGCGCTGCGAGACATGGGTTCGCTGCTGCGTCCCGGTGGCCGGCTATGGTTGAGTGTCTCCAAGCCGCATTGGTGCAACGCGATCATCTGGCTGCAATGGCGGCACCGGACGTATAGGGATGACGCGGTGTGGCGCATGCTGGCGGCGGCGGGGTTCGCGCCGGAGCTGACGTACGCCTTCCCTTCCGGCCCGCCGTCCCGCACCAGCCGTGGCTATGTGGCGACCTGGCGCGGGTCGCAAGGAACGGCATCCACGGCATCCTTCACGACGGCGCAGTGCGGTGACCCATAGGCAACTGGTACTAGGTCCGCGGCGTGGCGCGCATCCCTCCGGGCAGGTAGCTGTCCAGGTAATCGTCGGAATAATCCGTCTCGACCTCCACCCAGATGGGCAGGTGGTCCGACATCTCGTAGGTCGTCTTCTCCTGATACCGGCTGCGGAAATCGGCCATGGGGGGTGATCCGTGGTCCTGCCGCTGGGTTTGGATCATGCGCTCGTAGTGATCGATGAGGGCCGCATCCTCCATCCGCTCCAGCCAGTCAGGATCCGGCGTCTGTTCGTGACCGACCGGTTGGCGCGGTCCGAAGACGGCGTTTCGCCAGTCGAAACGGCCATGGCCCAGAAGACGGGTTTTGCGTTCTGCCCGCCCTTCCGTCGTGAAGGCGATCTGGTCGAAGTATCTGGTCCCGCCAAGATTGGTCTCGCCGAAGTCGGGAACCTGCATACCGGTGCCCTCGAGGGCCTGCATGATCTCATCGTCGGGGCGTTCGATGTTCATGTCGCCCAAGAAAAAGAAGACTTCGTCTTGCTCGGCGGCGAGGTCGACGAGGCGGTTGCCGATGGCCGTGATCTCGGCGGCCCGCAGGGCACGGTTCTGGGCGGCGGTATTCGCGTCCCGCCCCTCGATGATGTGCACTGTGGTAAGCGTGAACTGGAACCAGCCGGACTGGAACGCGGCGAAGAACGGCGAGCGGGCGGGTTGTTCATCTTCGGGAAGGGTGCCGCGCGGCAGAACGATTTCGCCGATGCGCTTGCGGAAAAAGACCTTGTCGCGGTTGTAGAGAAACGCACTGCGCTCGTTGTTGCCCCCGCGGTGGATCGAGACATCGTTGACGAAATAGTCCCAACTCGGTCCCAGGAAACGGACGAGGCGTTCGAGGGGGCGGAGATCCGACTTGACCTCCTGTATTGCGCAGACATCGAAATTCGAAATGATTTCAGCGATGTAGTGAAAGCTTTCGTCGAGGCGCGGCGCACCGTCGTCGAACGCGCGCAGGTTCCAGCTTCCGACTATCAGGCTGTCGGGACGCCGCCGCGCACCGATAGCCAACCGCAAGTCATGGCGGAGGGCACGCAGGCGGCGCGCGATGAAGGCCGACTTTTCGGGGAAATGTGCGGGCGGCGTGTCGCGATACCGTGCAAGATCCTTGTAGCTGGGCATGCCGGAACCTCCCCTGCTGCCTGTAGCAGCGTGATGTTTCGAAAATAAGACGCGCTTCAGGATCGACAGGCGTGCAGGCGGTGGACGTATTCCACCAGGTCTTTCGACAATGGGCCGGGCAGGACGACGTCCCCATCGGCAAGCATTCCGACGAGGCGTGCCAGATCGCCGCCGTCCTGACGGCGGATGGCATCGAAGAGCGCGACACCCGTCACGAGGTTCTCGCGCGCATCCGCTGGCAGATCAAGGGAGTCGAGCCGCGGTAACCATCGAGGGGCGTTGGTATTGCGCGCAAGCAGGATGCTGCGCGGAAGCTTCGGGCCCGCGACCGCGACCCGTTGCGCGACGTGCCCGGCCTTCGCCGCACCGGCGCGGTGAAGGACGGCGCGCATCATCGCGAAGACATGCGTGGTGTGGTAGGTATTGAAGAAGAGATAGCACCGGCGGTCGATTTCGTTGGTCAGCGCCGCATATTCTTCAGGGTCGAAATTCCGAGATGGAAGCAGACCGATGTCATCGAATTCATCCGCCAGGACCGCCGCAGCCGCCGCCATCGGCGGTCGAAGGGGCCCGGGTTTCACCATGGCACTGGCGGCGACAAGTTCCGCAAGCACGTCAAGGTCATAGGCGCGCAAGTTGTCCAGCACGCTGATCTCGATCAGGTCCAGCACCGCGGTCGCATCATATTCCGGGGGCAAGGCGTCCCGACCGAAATCGGTCAGATACATGACCTCGTGCGTCAGCGCGTAATAGTCGTCGGTCCGGTAGTAGAGCGGCGATATCGGCGCCGTCAGCATAGTGAACGGCGCAAGCGCCTTTTGCCTGTCGCGCGGAAGTCCCAGACCGGCGCGGCCCAGCACCCAATAGTCATCGAGCAGGCGAAACGGTAGTTTGTTGGCCGGATGAAGGGCCGGACTTGCGGCGGCAGCCGTCAGCACGCGGTCGAATGCCGGGTCGGGGTATCCCATGCCGCCAAGCAGGATATGTCCAAGTCCGAAGGAGGTGCACAGCCTCGGGTTATGACTGAAAAGGTACCGGTTTCGCGGAGATCGGATGAGGGCCGCAGCCAGCGAGAGGATCCGTTCGATCCGGGGATCCTGTCGGGACACCGTGCCGCTGCCCGTAAGCACATCGGCGAGGAGGACGGTTTCGACAGCGACCTTGTCGATGGCCCGAATGATCTGGGACCGGTCGTGGGACATACGCTCGAGGTCATCGGGATGGCCGAAGACAAACGTCAGATCATCCAGGGTCCGATCTAGGACACGCTCAATCGCTGTGTCGCGCGCATCGGTGATCGAACCCCCGGACAGGGGTTCGATGCCTGAACACTCGGACATTACCCGCCGGGGCGGGCGAGTCCCGCGCGGATGGCGGCCGCCTGGGTCTCGATGCCCTTCAGCGACTTGCCGGACGTCACGAGAACATACTCGGACCACGCAACGACGTTGTCCTGCAACGGTCCGGTCGGATCGATCACGCCGATGCCACCGGGTTTCAGCAGATCCCGCATCGTCGTGTCGAGATTGAGGGCCTTCATTTCGTGCAGGTCGGTCGCGAGTTTCTGAACGTCATTGATCGTAGGCATAGCTCTTCTCCTGTTCTGCAAGTTGAAATATGCATTCTGTCGCGCTTGGTCCGCGACTCTTGAATGCCTGTTTTTTATACAGGCTTTGTCCGAAACCGGTAAGTAGGCGGTTCCGGACTTGACAGGCGCACAAACGAAAACCGCGCGGCCACAACCGCGCGGTTCGGTGTCCGGCAATGCCAGACCTGGCCGTCGAAAGATCAGTTCTGGGCGTAGTATTCGATGACCAGGTTCGGCTCCATCTGGACCGCGTAGGGCACATCGCCCAGACCCGGGGTGCGCACGAACGTCGCGGTCATCTTGGAGTGGTCGGCTTCGACATAGTCGGGGACGTCACGCTCGGCCAGTTGAACGGCTTCGAGCAGGACGACCATCTGGCGCGACTTTTCGCGAACGGCGATGACATCGCCTTCCTTGACGCGGTACGAGGCGATGTTGACGCGCTGGCCGTTCACGGTGACGTGGCCGTGGTTCACGAACTGGCGGGCGGCGAACATCGTCGGCACGAACTTGGCACGGTACACAACGGCATCGAGGCGACGCTCCAGCAGGCCGATCAGGTTCTCGCCGGTGTCACCCTTGACGCGGGCTGCTTCGACGAAAATCTTCTTGAATTGCTTTTCGGTCAGGTCGCCGTAATAACCCTTGAGCTTCTGCTTGGCGCGCAGTTGCAGACCGAAATCCGACAGCTTGCCCTTGCGGCGCTGGCCGTGCTGGCCCGGGCCGTATTCACGGCGGTTGACCGGGGACTTCGGCCGACCCCAGATGTTCTCGCCCATGCGGCGATCAAGCTTGTACTTGGCAGAGGTGCGTTTGGTCACCGTCTGATCTCCTTCGAAAGTGCCCGAGAGGGCGTGAAGGGCGTTGTCCTCTGGGATAGACCCCGACAGGCATCCCCTTGCGGGGGCCACCAACACCAATGGAAGCCGCCGTCTAGGGGGGCGGCGTCAGGGTGTCAAGTCAGGTAGGACGGCGCGCCCTCATAGCGCAGGATCGCAAGCTCGGCCCGGTTCAGGCAGCGGCGCGCATGGGCCCCATAGGCACCGGTATCCGCATCCACCCCGGGGACGATGTCGAGAAGCTCGTCCAGCTCCGCGGCATTCAGGTGGGTAAGGTCGGCATCACCGGGGTGGAAGCTTTCGACTTCTACCCGGTTGGCCCAAAGGATCTGGTGACGTGCGAACAGAAGGTGGATGTAGGTCACGTCCGTGGCGCCGTGGTCGATGGTCACGCGGCGGTCGTCGATCAGGTCACGGGCGCGAACCAGAACTTCCGCCTCACCCCAGAGGGCGCGGGCCTTCGGGCCGGTCAGCATGATCTGGTGGCCGGGGGACACGATCAGGTCCGGCTCCGGCTCCTCGTGGCCCAGGGCACCTGACCTGATCCGGACGGGCCGCAGGTGGGGCATGGCAAACATGCGCGCGCCCGACACGTGCCGCAGACCCATCCACAGGATTTCCTGCGGGCCATCGTCGCGGGTCAGCACGCGGTCACCGGGATAGAGATCCTCGACCGCGCGCGGACCGTCTTCGGTCAGAATGCGCGTGCCGGGGGTAAAACAGATCGTGTTGCGTTTCGTCTGGACCGGCCGCACCCGCGCGGGCTGCAAGATGCCAAGCGTGGTGTTCGCGGGTGGCAGGCCGTCGGAGAACAGCAGCAGCGTTTCGCCGCTCCCGGTTTGCACGAGATGACCCTGCCACCGCCCGGAACCGTCTGTCAGGATCAGGGCCGTCGCATCGTGCTCAGGTTCGCCGGAAATGGCTGGCGGGACGATTGCCCCGCGGGACCGGGACAGTTTGGCGATGGCGGCGGGCACGCGGCGGCGCAGATCCGCCTGTCCCTCGGGCCGCCCGAGAAGAAGGGTCGCGCGAGCGCCATCGAGGCGCAGCGGGGTGCCGAACCAGCGAAAGGCCTTGCCCTCTGCAAACGGGTCGCGGGCGGATGGAACCAGTCCATCCACCCGAACCTGATGAGACGAGATGACCTGCGCCTGCGCACATGCCCCCAACATTTCTGCCCCGATTCGTGCCGCTTTTCTTGTTTTTCCGGCCACTGCCCGACCGTGTGGGAAAGAGATAGCAGGCGGGTGATTCGCACGTCAAACACTGATTCGCGAATCGGATTGTTTTTTGTCGAATGAGGTCTGTTTCGCGCAGGATCAGCGCGAAGACGCAAAAATCAGCTTGTCGGTATCATAGCCGTTGAAGCGCAGCACCTCGAGCGCGGCGGCAAGCCGGTCGGCCGGGATCGCCGCATCGCGGTTCAGGATCCAGCCGGCACGCCCGTCCGGCTGGCCCACGACCGCCGTCCGATAGCCCTCGTCGGTCCAGAGCACCCAATAGGGCGCGATGAACGGAACGCCGGTCAGGGCCACGTCCAGACGACCGGGGCCGGTGACCGTCGCGCGACCGGTGATGGATGTCGTGGGACGCCCGCCATCGTCGAGGCAGGTATTTCGCAAGCGGATTTTGCCGTCCTCGGGGGCGGTATATTCCGCGATGGCTCCTGCGCATCCGTTCTGGAACACGACCGGAAAGCGCGCGATCTCATACCACCGTCCGGCATATTCGGCGGCGTCGAAATCGGCCTTGGAGGCGATCGTCACGCTCTGGTCGCGGTAGGTCGGAAGCAACGGGGCAACCACGGCTGTGGAACACCCGGCAACCAGTGCAAGACACGCAAGGAGACATCTCATCTGGGCATCGGTATCTCGACCATGGGATGACCGGCGAGGATTGCGCGCGCACCGGCGCCCATCAACGAGGTCAATGCCGGATCGTGACAGCGCAGACCGCCGGTATAGGTGCCATAGGCTGGCATTATGAGGCGGCGGGCGTCGCGCAGAAAGCAGGGCCGGGATACGGTGCGGCCCCTGATCGAAATCGCGGCCTTGGGGTGAAAGTGGCCGGACACTTCGGCGTGTCCCGCGTCGGTCGCGACGTGACAGAAGGTAAGCGCGCCGAGGGTCAGGATGTCCATCGTTCGACCCGGCATGCCGGCCGGAGCCGGGTCATGGTTGCCGGTGATCCAGGTCCAGTCGCGGCCCGCCATCAGGCAGGCGACCTGCTCTCGGGCCACGGGCGAGAGCGAGTTTGCCGCGCCGAGATCGTCGAAGCTGTCGCCCAGCGAAATCACATGGGACGCGCCCGTCTCCCGGATGTCGGCTTCCAGACGGGTGAGCGTGTCCGTGACCTCGTAGGGCGGCAGCAGTGTCCCACCGCGCCGCGCGATCCGCTCGGACTTGCCCAGGTGGAGGTCGCTGACGACGAGCACATTGCGCGCGGGCCAATAGAGCGCCCCCGAGGAGCGGGCCGTCAGCCGTTCACCGGCAAAGGGAAAGCTGTGATCGTTCTGCATGTGTTCCGTGAATCACGGTGGCTGGCCTCAGACAAGCCCTATTCCAGTGTCAGCCCTGCTTCTGCCATCAACATCGCGGCCTGATCCTGCATCAGCTTGCCTTCCGCCTTGCCCTTGATCGGAACGCGGCCCATCTCCAGGAACAACGGCGCTGCGAGCGGGGTGACGCGGTCGAGATTGATCTGGTCGATGCGGTCTCCGACGCTTGTCAACAACAGATCGAGACGGGCGAAATCGATGTGCCCCCGCATCGCTTCTTCTTCCGTGATCCGCAGCATCAGGTGTTCGGGATCGTATCGCAGCAGCGTATCGTAGAGAATGTCGCTCGAGAACGTCGCCTGTCGCCCGGAGGTGCGTTTGCCGGGATAGTTCCGGTCGATCAGGCCGGCGATGATGGCGGCGGCGCGGAAGGTGCGCTTCATGACGGCATTGCCCTTGAGCCAACCGTCGAGCGCGGCGTGGATGCCGTCATGCTGCAGGAACGGCGTTACGTCGTCGATGCGGTCGAGGCCCCAGATCATGGTTGCATAATCGGTGGCGACGAAACCGAGCGGGTTTAGGCCTGCCTCCTCCATTCCCTTGGTCACGAGCAGGGCAAGTGTCTGGTGCGCATTGCGACCACAAAAGCCATAAAGGACCACGTGGTGACGCCCGTCGCGCGGGAAGGTTTCCACCAGCAGGCGGCCGGGTTGCGGCAGGCGGGAATTCTGCTTCTGAAGGGCAAGCCAAGTCTGCGAGTGGATCGGCAAGTCATCCCAGTCTTCCTCGTGCAGCATACGCTGGATGCGGTCGGCCAGTTGGACCGAGGTCGTCCACTTGTAGCCGATGTAGGTGGCGACCTTCGGTTCCTTGTTGGGACGGGGCGATACCTCAACGGTCATTTCCCGCATGTTCTCATATCGGACGACCTGTCCCCCCATCAGGAAGGTGTCACCTGGGGTAAGCGTGGCGGCGAAGCCTTCCTCGATCTCGCCCAGCGGCATTCCTCCGCGCCCCTTGAAGCGGACCTTCAGGGTGTCGGTGTCGATGATGGTGCCGATGTTCATCCGGATTTGCCGTGCGGCGCGGGGGTCGCGCAGGCTCCAGAGACCCGGCACGCGCTCCTTGAGGCGCTGGAACCGATCATAGGCGCGCAGGGCGTATCCGCCGGTCGCAACGAACGACAGGCAATCGTCGAACGCCGCGCGGGTGAGGGTGGCATAGGGGCCAACGCTGCGGATTTCCCGGAACAGGTCATCTGCCGCGAACTCCCCGGCGCAGGCGGCGATTGCGATGTGCTGGCACAGGACGTCACGCGGTCCGTCGGTGCGCAGATCGCCGTCGAGTTGGTGTTCGCGCACCGCGCGCAGGGCGGCCTGACACTCGATCACCTCGAAGCGATTGGCAGGGACGAGGCGCGCCTTGGAGGGCGCATTGTAGCGGTGGTTGGCCCGGCCGATGCGCTGGATCAGGTTCTTGACCTTTTTCGGGGCCCCGATCTGGATCACGAGATCGACGTCCCCCCAGTCGATGCCAAGGTCGAGCGAGCCGGTGCAGACAATCGCGCGCAGGCTGCCCGCGACCATGGCCGCCTCCACCCGTTGACGCGCTTCTTTCGAGAGCGCGCCGTGGTGGATGCCGATCGGAAGGTCATCGGTGTTCGCAAGCCAGAGGTTGTGAAAGAAAATTTCGGCCTGCGCGCGTGTATTGTGAAATATCAGTGTGGTTTTGTGGGCCCGCACCGCGTCCAGCACGTCGGGGATCGCATATCGACCACCGCCGCCGGCCCAAGGCGGCGCATCGCGCGTCGGCAGGATCGCGATATCGGGGGCGGGCCCGGGATCGGCGGTCAGGATCGGGCAGGCGTCCGGGTGCCGCGCGAGGTAGTGGGCGATGACCGCCGGATCATCCACGGTCGCGGAGAGGCCGACCCGGCGTAGCCCGGGAGCGAAGGTTTGCAGGCGGCTCAGGGCGAGCATGAGTTGATCGCCGCGCTTGGATTCGGCCAGTGCGTGGATTTCATCCACTATGACCCGCTGAAGTCCGGCAAAGGTGCGTGCGGCATCCGGGTAGCTGATCAGGAGCGCGAGGCTTTCGGGTGTCGTCAGCAGGATGTGGGGCGGATCGGCGCGTTGCCGCTTGCGCTGGGTCTGGCTGGTGTCGCCGGTGCGGTCCTCGACCCGGATCGGCAGACCGGCTTCCTCGATGGGCATCCGCAAGTTGCGCTTGATGTCGTTCGCCAGCGCTTTCAGCGGACTGATATAGAGCGTGTGCAGGCCTTCGTGCCCGGTCGCCGTTATCTCGGCCAGCGTCGGCAGGAACCCGGCAAGCGTCTTGCCGCCCCCGGTCGGTGCAATGAGCAGCAGGGCCGGCAGCCCTGCCTGATCAAGCATGGCAAGCTGATGCGGATGCAGCGACCAGGCGCGACGGGTGAAGTATTCGGAGAGGGCGGCCGGCAGATCCATCACGTGAGAGGTAGGTCGAGGACAGGCAAAGAAAAAGGGCGGACCCGAGGGCCCGCCCGATTTGCGTGTGATGCAGCTTTGATCAGTTGGCGCGGACCTCTGCCTCACGTGCGATCAGCGCGTTCTGGCTCGTCTGAGCGTTGTTCGCTGCGGTGTACGCATCAACTTCGGACTGGTCAGCGGCCTGGAAGGTCGACGTGATGTTGCCGTTGCCGTCGTCGATATCGACGTTCCGTCCGAGAGCGCCGTCGCCGTCGAAGGTCAGGCCGTTATTGCTCAGGTAGTCATCACCGTAGCTGACGTTAGACACGCCGGCGAACTCAGAATTCGTCAGGCTGCTCAATGTGGCGGCGTCGAGCGACGGATCACATCCGCCGAAGGCTCCACACGCCGAGTCGCGGATCGCGGCGACGTTACCGGTGAAGCCCGTGCGGATGATCGAGCCGTCCGTCAGCTGGGTGTTCACATCGCCGGACAGGTCTTCGATGCCGCCGGACACAACGGCCATGACGGCAAGTCCGAGGCCAACGAGGGCTGCGGTCAGGACGACCCAGTCAACCGTGACGGCACCGGATTCGTTGGAGAGGAAGTTTTGCTGGGTCATAGTAAATCTCTTCAGTTGCTGGGCATGGGGTTTTTCCCTGCCGCCTTGGATGATGGGAAAACGTGGCAGGTCTATGGCCCGGAAAGGACGCATTTAGTGTATTTTCGGGGGAATGACTGGGCAGCTTTTGACAGTGTTGCGGATGCGGAAAGGCCCCGGCGGGGATGCCGGGGCCTGTGACCAGACGGTTCGAATCGCGGGGAGATCAGCGTGACTGGAGACGTGCGCGCAGTTCGGACCGGTAGACGGCGGTGATTTCAGCTTCCGCAGTCAGTTGGATGCCCAAGTCTGCCGCCAGTTTGGCATCGGTCGTCGTATCGATGCGGGTGGTCAGATCGCCCAGTGTCAGGGCTTGGCTGCGCATGGCATCCTGCAGCTCCTCGTCGGTCAGGGTGCCGGTTTCCGCCTGCAGCATCGCCTGGATCGCATTGGCATCGCATCCTGTCACGGCGCAGGCGGCGACCAGTGCGGGCGTCAGGGTGCCCTGATCGGGTTGGGCAAGAAATTCGACGCTGGCCAGCGATATGTCACCGGCGAATTTTGCGGCGTTGTCGTTGCTGCGCATGTCGCCCATCACGACGACGCCCGAGGCGAAGATGCCTGCCGCTGCGGCGAAGGCCATAAACATCCCGCCGAGAAATGGGGGCTTCCGCTTTGTCGTTCCGGCCGTCATGTCAGGTCTCCCGTCGGTGTTGCAGGTGTGCGTCGTGTGTTACACACTTGTTAACCATGCATTTCGACGAGAGTTTGGCTGCCACTTGCCATATTTCGTGACGCTACGTCAGAATTACGGATTACCGTGTAAGATACTGATTAGTGTATGATTTCCACGTCGTCGACAAACAGGTTGGCCCATGCGCGGTCCACCAGTTCGGGTGTCATTCGGTACGGAAGCCCCTCAAAATCGCAAGCTGCCATCATTTGGTCTATAAGGAACTGGCCATGGAAGTTGGCATAGACGTTGTTGATCTCCGGATACCGCTTCTTGAGGAGATGCAGGAGCGACGCCTCGTCGAGCTCGAACTTCTTCTTCTTGGCGACCATGGCAAAGATCTTGAGGAATTGCGCCTGGGTGGGGCCATCGATGAGGACCTTGAAGAAAATTCGGCGCAAGGCGGCCTGGTCGAAGATCTTGTTCGGGTGGTAGTTGGTGGAGAACACGACCAGCGTGTCGAAGGGCACCTCGAACTTCTCCCCCGATTGCAGGGCGAGAATGTCGTATCCCATCTCCATCGGAACGATCCACCGGTTGATGATCTTTTGCGGCGGTTCCGCCTGGCGACCAAGGTCGTCGACGATGAAGACGCCGCCGGAAGACTTGAGCTGAAGACTGGCCTGATAGGTCCGGGCCGTGGAATTGTAGTTCAGGTCAAGCATGCTCAACGAAAGCTCACCGCCCGTCATCACTGTCGGTCGCTGGCACAGCACATACCTCATATCGACGCGCAGGTTCGTCTTCCGTAACCCGTCGCCGTCGTCGGCCACTTCCAAGGGCGTATGGACGATCGGGTCGAAGAGCGTGATCACCTGCCCCGCGTATTCGATCGCCTGCGGGATCCAGACAGTATCGCCGAGTGCGGCGCGGATGCCTTCGGCGATGGAAGACTTGCCGTTACCCGGCGGTCCGTACATCAGCACGGAGCGGCCGGATCCGACTGCCGGCCCCAATTGATCCAGCAAGTTGTCGGGCAGGATCAAATGGCCCATGGATTCCAGCAGACGCTGTCTTGTCAGGCGGATGTTCTTGACCGACTGCGCTTTGACCTGCTTTTTGTACATCTCCAGCGGCACGGGCATGGCGCCGTAATATTCCGATTGCGACAACGCATCGATGGCGCGGGCCTTGCCCTGATCTGTCAGTTGGAAACCCATTTCGGCGGAGGCGCCGGCATGCATCGTGCCCGTCGCCTGCATCAATCCGGCGTCGCGGGCCTGGTCGATCAACTGCTGTGTAAGTCCGGTCGTCAGCCGGATGGTTTCGGCGACCTCGCGGGTCGTCTCGATGGATTTCCGAAAAACCGTCTTCAGCATGATGTCCCGCAACATCACGCCGCTCAGGCCCGTTTCGGCCAGCGTTCGGGGCTGCGTCGGCGCGGGAACGCCCATGGCGTTCGGGTTCACCTGCATGTTCATCGCATCTACCTCGTCTTTTCGGTCCGATCCCTTCTGTCATGGGGACCTTAGGATTCTGTTGTCAGTGAGGCGAAATGCGCTGCATCCTCAAAGAAATGCAGCCATTGCCAGATATGTCACGTGCGTCGCGGCCAGCGTGACGCCCATCGGGAAGTCCTTTTTCTCCGTCCAGCTTTTCCAATCCGGAGCGAGGTTTCTGATCGCGGGGATGTTGCGGATCAGACGGTGACCGACCCAGGTCAGGATCAGCAGGACGCAGAACACCACAAGGACCTCGGCCCAGTCCGCCATGGCGATGAAGGGGGCCATCGCCGCGGCGAACTTGGCGTCTCCCGCGCCGACCGCGCCGACCGCGTTCAGCACGAAGCCGACTGCGAGGATCACGGCGAGATGCGCGAACCGCCAGAGGTATTCAGTGAACGGGGCAACCACGAAAATGCCCGCGACGACATAAACGAGAAAAAGCGCAACAACCGCCTGATTGCGAATCCGCATCGTGCTCAGGTCGGTATAGGCCACCCAAATGCAGATCGGCAGCGACAGCAGGCCGAACACGAGGCCCTGAAGCGGCGTCGACGCGAGGATCTGGGTCGATACGCTCTCCATGCGGTCAGGCGTCCAAAGCCTGCAAGGCCCGCACAGCCGGTTCGAAGTGACGTGGATGCGTGTCGATCGCATCCTGAAGCAAGCTGCGCCCGATATCCACGTCGCCCTGTTTGACCGCCGCTAGTCCTGCGGTGTGCAGCAACTGCGCCCGTTCTTCCTGTGTCATCGGAACGATCGGCAGGGAATAGGTGCGCCGTGCGGCGCGAGCGAGGACCAGGTTGTTCTTGGCGGTGAACAGGTCCTCTTCGTATGTGATCGCCTCGGTAAACAGCCGCTCCGCGGCTTGCGTGTCGCCGCGTGTCAGCTTGGAGTAACCCCAGTTGTTGAGGACACCCGCCGGCTTGTTGGTCAGGTCGACTGCGGTTTCGTAGAAGCTGTCGGCGCGCGACCATTGCCGGTTGCTGTCGGCGACCATCGCTTCGAGGCGGTAGCGGTTGAAAGTCTCATGCGTGGGCGGGACGCTGTCCAGAACGACCTTTGCAGCGGCCCAGTCCGACGTGCGGATCAGGGCATCGGCGAGTTCGACCATATCCTCGTCGCCGGACTCCGGGTGGTCCTGGACCTTGCGCCACGCCAGCACCGCCTCGGATTGCCGACCGGCACGGACGAGACTGCGCGCGAGACCGCGCTGCGGCTCGATGTCCTTGGGGTTCTCATCGATCTGCCGGTTGAAATAGGAAACGGCCTCCCGAGGGTCAGCCACGGTCAGCATCAGATCACGAATGCCATCGGATTCGGCGGCCGCGGCCCCGTCGACGGCTCTGGTCACGTCGGCGTTGCTGAGCGAGTTGCACCCGGACAACGCGATAACACCCCCGCACAGGAGGGTCCAAACAAGACGTTGGCGCATGTCTGCGTCCTTTTCTGCTCGATGCCTTCGGTTTTTATTGTTGCTGTCCGGGCGCATTCAGGGTGTAAACCCCGTTTGCCTGCGCTGTCAGCGTGAAGGCTTCATCCTCGTTCGTATCGTAGGTACGGTTTTCCAGTTTTGCACCAGAAACCCGCAAGTTCTCCCGAATTTCAGGGGTGGGTTGTAGCGCGAATGCCGCACGGAACAGCCGATGCGCCTCGCCCAACTCTCCAAGATCGAGCAGGACGACCCCGAGATTGTTCAAGGCGCCCGCGTTTTCCGGCTCTGCGGCGATGACATCCCGCAGAAGGCGTTCGGCCTGGTTCAGCCGACCGAGTTTCATGTTTGCCATCGCCATCGACAGCTTGACCTCCGGCGTCAAGCCAAGTGTTCCTGCCGCGCGGACATAGCTCGCCAGAGCCAGTTCCGCCTCACCGGCATCGAGGAGGCGGTCTCCCACGATCAGGGGATCCACACTGTCGGATGGTTTTGCGCGCATGACCGGACCCGGGGGCGCGAGGGGGTCCGCAGCAGTCGCGCTTCGCTGAACCAGCCCGGCGTTGCAGCCCGAAAGCACAAGCGCCGCGACGCAGAGACCCGCCATCCGCTCCATCAGAACGCCACCGCGCTGCCCGAGAGCGTTTCGGCGATGCCGAACAGCGAGGGTCCGATCAGAATGATCAGAAGGGGAGGGACACAGAACATCATCGTTCCGACCGTCAGTTTCGTCGGCAAGACGTTGGCCTTTTCTTCGGCGCGCATCACGCGCTTGTCCCGCATTTCGGCCGCGTAGACACGAAGGGCGTCGGCGATCGAGGTACCGAAGCTCGCGGATTGAATCAGCACGGTCACGAAGCTGGTGATATCGTTGAGATCGCATCTTTCAGCCATGGAGCGAAGCACCGACGGCTTGTCTTTACCGGCCTTCATCTCTTGCGCGACCATCAGGAACTCACCTGCGAGCGCGGGGTAGGATGGCTCGATCTCGGTGGCCATGCGAATGATCGACTGGTCCAGCGATTGACCCGCCTCCACGCAGACCAAAAGCAGATCGAGCGCGTCCGGGAACCCGTCCTGGATCTCTTCCTGACGTTTGGCGACGCGTTTCTGGACCCAGTATTTTGGCGCATAGTATCCGGCCGCTCCGGGGCCTGCGACATAGCCGAACATCTGGACCGGCGACATGTCACCGGCCAGCAGGAAAACATAAAGCCCACCGAGGGCAAGCAGGCCAAGCCCGAGCACGAATTGCGCTGCCGTCAGCGTGCGTACGGCGTCCCGGTGCGCATAGCCCGCACGGGTCAGCATCAGCCGGGTCTTCGTCAGCTCTTCCTTGTCTTCGGGATCGAGATACTTGGCGTATTTCGCCAGATGTTCGTTCCGACTGCCATGGCGCGACAGTTTTCCCTCGCTAAGGTTCCGGAGCGTCGTTGCTTTCCGTTCGGCCGAGATGCGGTCGAGCGGGTCGATCTTCTTGGTCATCACCATCGGCAGGGCGAGAAGAACCAGGATCAGACCAGCAGCACCCGCCAGATAGATCATGCCGTTCGGCCCGAGGATGCCTTCGATGACGGAGTTGAACATTTCCATGGCGTAAGCCCCTCAGACCTTGATGTTCACCATCATCCGCATGAACAGGACGTTCACGAGGAGGAAGACACAGACGACCGCGGCGGCCGGGATGAAGTAGGGACTGTCTTTCACGTCCGTGTAGTAATCCGGCTTCATGACGTTGATGCCCACGAGGGCCAGAACCGGGAAGGCCGACAGGAACACACCGGACCAACGGGCCTCGGCCGTGATGGCCTTGACCTTTCGGAACAGTTTGAACCGGGCGCGCACGACCTTTGCGAGGCCCTCGAGAATCTCGGCCAGGTTGCCGCCCGATTTTTGCTGAATGGCGACCGCCACGGCAAGGAAGCGCAGATCCTGCAGTTCCACCCGTTCCGCCAGCGCGCGCAGCGCGTCGGGAATATCGCGGCCATAGGCGGCCTCGTCGGCGATGAAGCCCATCTCGCTGCCCAGCGGGTCCGCAACCTCCTTGGCGACGATTCCGATGGCCGAGTTCAGGGGATGACCGACCCGCAAGCTGCGGACGATCAGTTCCACTGCGTCGGGCAATTGCTCTTCCATCAGGGCAAGTCGTTTCTTCGCCTGTCCGTTCACCCACATGTAGACACCGCCCACGCCGAAGGCGACGGACATCAGGATGCGAATGGGCAGGGCGGCAGCCGTGAGAACGGTCATCAGGCCGAAGCTCACGAACATGAGCAGAACCATGATCCCGATCAGCATGCCGGGCGTGAAGGCAAGGTTCGCCTTCTGCGCCTTTTCCGCCAGCAGGGAATAGAGCGGGATATTCTTGGCACTGTCATGCTGCGACATCTCCTTGCGCAGCACGGCCATCACTTCATCGCGCGTCGCGCCCTGTTCCATCAGGGCCAGGCGGCGATTCACGCGATTGTTCAGCTTGATGGATTTTCCGAACACCAGCAGGTAGATCCCGCCGATGATCAGATAGATGCTGCCGAAAATCGCCAGATAAATCAGTGGCTCGATCGAGAGTTCCATGGATCAGCGGCCCCCTGCGGGTTCATAGATGGATGACGGAAGATCGTAACCCCACGCCTTGAAACGGTCGGAATAATGGCTGCGGATTCCGGTGGCCGTGAAACGACCAATGATCGTCCCGTCCGGCTCCAGCCCCAGACGCTCATACCGGAAAAGCTCCTGCATGGTGATGACCTCACCCTCCATGCCGGTCACCTCGGTGATCGACACCATCCGGCGCGAGCCGTCCTGGAGCCGCGACGCCTGCACGATCAGGTTCACGGCGGAGGAAATCTGGGCGCGCACCGCCTTGATGGGCATTTCGATGCCTGCCATGGCGATCATGTTCTCCAGGCGGCTGATGCCGTCGCGGGCCGAGTTGGCGTGGATCGTCGTCATGGATCCGTCGTGGCCGGTATTCATGGCCTGCAACATGTCGATGACTTCCTCGCCGCGCGTCTCGCCGACGATGATCCGGTCCGGACGCATCCGCAGTGCGTTGCGCAGACAATCGCGCTGTGTCACGGCGCCCTTCCCCTCGACGTTCGGGGGGCGACTTTCCATCCGCCCGACGTGATCCTGCTGCAGTTGAAGTTCCGCCGTATCCTCGATCGTCAGCACCCGCTCGGCGTGGCCGATGAACGACGACAGCGCGTTGAGCGTCGTCGTCTTGCCCGATCCCGTGCCGCCGGAGACGATCACGTTGAGACGGCAGGCCACCGCGGCTTGCAGATAGGTCGCCATTTCCTCCGTGAAGGCGCCGAAACGGGCCAGGTCGTCGACCCCAAGCTTTTCCTTCTTGAATTTCCGGATCGAGACGAGGCTGCCATCGACGGCCACGGGTGGCACCATCGCGTTGAAGCGGGACCCGTCTTTCAGGCGGGCATCGACGTAAGGGTTTGATTCGTCGACCCGGCGTCCGACCGCAGAGACGATCTTGTCGATGATCCGAAGCAGATGCTTTTCATCCTTGAAGCGGATGTCGGATTTGGTGAGCTTTCCGGCGCGCTCGATATAGATGTTGTGTGGGCCGTTCACGAGAATATCGTTGACGGTTTCGTCCTTCAGAAGCGGCTCGAGCGGGCCGAGACCGGTCACTTCGTCGAAAAGTTCGGTGTTCAGCGTATCGCGGTCCTCACGGCCCAGAACGATCCCCATCTCGGAGAGCTCCTCGGTCGTGATCGAAACGATTTCGGCCTTCAGGGCGGATGGGTCGGCCTTTTCGACGGCGCCAAGGTTCAGGTTGTCGAGCAACCTGTGGTGCATCTCTGTCTTGAGTTCCTCGATCCGATGACGGCGCTTGATGTCCTTGTCATCGACGACAACGGCGGGCGGCCTGTCGGAGGGGCGCATCTTCGCCTTGACTGCCTCGGGAACGGCGAGCGGGGCGCCGGTCGATTCCTCGGCCAGCTTCTGGACTTTTGCGACGGTCGCTTCCAGTTCGGCGGCCCCGATCGGACGCGCCCCCTGAATTTGCGGCTTTTTGTAACGTGAGAACATCTCGACCTCTTGAGTGGGCGGTTAGCCGAATTTGAGCCCGAATATGGCTTTCTTCTTGGCGGCTGGCTTGGCGGCGCCCTTGCTTTCGACCTGCTCGCGGATGTTGTGCAATCCAAGCGCAAGTTTGGCGATTTCCTTGGTCAGCGCGTTCCGGGCCGCCAGTTCGCGCAACGGCGCAGCCTGATCATTGACCTCCGTCACCTGCTTTCCACCATCGGGCAGAACGGCATGGAACTTGACCTCGAGGCTGTTTGCAAGCTTGTCGATCCGGCCCCTGCCACCCATGTCCATTTTTCCTGGCGCCTTGTTGAGAAGATATCCAAGATGATCCGTGGGGATCTGCTCGGATCGCAGAAGGTTCTGGAATCGCAACGCATTCTGGGCGGATCGTATTTCAAGCTCACAGCACACGAAGAAAATGTCCGACTGCCTCAGAACGGTTTCCGTCCAGCTCGTGACCGTCGCGGGCATGTCGATGATGACGACGTCAAAGCTTGCCCGCGCCAGACGGATCAGACCTGCGATCTCGTCGGGGCCGACAACGTCGAGGGGCAGAACGTCTGCTGGCGCGGTAAAGACGTGCAGCTTGTCCTTGTAGATCGACAGCGATTGCTTGAACGCCTGCTCGTCCATCGAGACGATATCCGACAGAACCTCGAAGATCGTCGACTTCCGGTGCAGGTCGAGATAGGTCGCGACCGACCCGAACTGAAGGCCGAGGTCGATTATGCAGACGCTGGGCGGATTCTCCTTGGTCACATGGGCCATTTCCCACGCAAGATTGACCGCGATCGTTGTCGCACCATCGCCGCCGGCCGCGGACTGCAAGGCAAAAAGCGCGCCTTCGGTCTTTGGAGCGGAACCGCCGCCGGTCGGCGACTTCGGTTCAGCGACGGCGGTGCTTTCGACAAGCTCCGCGCCGGCGCGTTTGAGCACGTCCTGACCCTCCGGGCCGCCCGGAGACCGGATCCGGCTGACGGCATCCGACAACGCGTTCTCGGGCAGGGGGTAGGGGGCAAAATCATCCGCGCCGGCGCGCAGCAACTCATGCAATGACATCGGGCTGAGGCCTTCGGCGACCAGAATGACCTGAAGTCCGGCGCGTTTCGCGAGACGGGTCACTTCGAGGACTTGCGACAGGTTCGTCTCGTCCTCCTGATCGACGGCAATCACGATGAATTCCAGCGTGCGCGCTTCGTCCTGACGCAGGAATGAGACGGCTTCGATGAAGTCCAGGTCGCCCCATCCCTCACCGAGTTCCGCTTCCATATCCTCGATCAGGAGGTCGAACTCTTGCACATCCCGCGACACCGTGACCGCTCTGAGCGGTTCCGTCTCGGGGATTGTCGCGAGATTACTGGCCATAAGCGTCACCACATTCCTACTACGTCCATTCGGGACGACCACATCGGGGTGCAGTCCCTGATTTCACCGGGGCCAAACGGGGCTTCGCACTCCACACACGGAGAGATGACCGGTAATTCGGGCAACAATTGGACCAAAGTTATGAAATTATAGGAAATAGGCTCAACAAAATGTGTTGGCTTGAATCTATGGCCGTTGGTCCTTTGTCGGTCCGTCGCGGGACGTCCAACGAAAAACCCCGCCCCCTTTTGCAAGGGCGCGGGGTCCGGGGTTCCAAGGCGATCTAAGGGCCTATGCGCCGCCGCCCGCGCCCGCGACATAGCGCCGATAGACGATCTGGGCGTATTTCCCATCAAGCACCAGCGGGTTCCCGGAAACGAAGCCGGCGACTTCCGTCACCGTCCGCCGGTTCGCCCGCTCCGGGGACTGGGTCGGGACGAGCGGCCGGGTCTCCCCGAAGCTGACCAGCGCCTCCAGACGCGATGACGAGACGCCTTTCTGGCCCAGATAGGAGACCGCGGCACGGGCACGGCGGCGCCCCAGATCCTCATTGTAGCCATCCGATCCGACAAGGTCCGTATGACCGTAGACCGAAAAGCGTACTTCCGGGAATTGCCGCATGAAGTCCGCCTGCTGGTCCAGCACCGCGCGCGCCGTGGCGTCAAGTTGCGCGCTGTTGAACGCGAAGTTGATCGTTGTCGGCACGGACGCCGCGAAGCGTGACCCGAGCGCACTTGCGGCTTCGATCGACCCGTTCTGCACGAGCATGTTCTGCATCGTCGGGTTTCCGAACGCGCCCTCGTCGACCTCTTGCCCGGCGGGTCGGTTGAAGCGGGTCCGGACCCCGGTGCAGGCGGACAAGGCCGTCAGACCAAGGCCGGAGATCATGAAGCGACGAGAGATGTTTTGCGTTTTCATGGGTTTACTCCAACACATAGCCATAGTTGCCGGAGAAATCCTGGGACGCGGTTTCGCCTCGGCTCGATGCGCGTGCCGCGTTGGACGTGCCAGCGGCGATGCGACCATAGAGGAACAGCTCGTTTTCGGTCGGCGGGCGGATCCGGTCCGTCGGCACGGCCAGCGCTTCGCCCGAGGTGGGGGACACGAGGTGTGCCGTCACGATGATCACCAGTTCGGTCTGCTGCCGCTGATAATTCGCCGATCGGAACAACGCGCCGATGATCGGCAGGTCGCTTATCCAGGGCAGGGCCGTGGTCCCGTCACGGAAGTCGTCCTGCAGAATACCTGCAATCGCAAACGACTCCCCGTCCCGAAGCTCCACCGTGCTCGACGTCTGACGGGAGGTGAACCGCGGTACTTCCGACGTGCCGATCAGCTGGGTCTCGCCGATGGCGGACACCGACGCGTCGAGTTGCAGATTTATGATGCCATCGTCCACGACGGTCGGGGTGAAGGCCAGGTCGACGCCGAACGGGCGATACTGCACCGAAATCCCGCCATCGGCATTCTGCACCGGCAGGGGGACTTCGCCACCGGCAAGGAACCGGGCGGGTGAACCAGACAAAGCGGTCAGGTTCGGTTCGGCGAGTGTTCGCACAAGTCCCTGTGTTTCCAAGGCGTTGAGAACGATATTGAACTGTGCGCTGCCACCGCCGAAAGACAGGTTGACCGTGCCGCCCGCCGCTGCGGGCGCAAGGGGGCGCGTGGCGCCCGGTGTGAAGACCGGCGCACCGCCGCTGGTTGCGGCCGAATTGAACGTCGCACCCAACTCCTTCGTGATGGAGCGGGACATTTCGGCGAAACGCACCTTGAGTTGCACCTGCTGGCTTCCGCCGACCGTCATGAGGTTCAGCACCGCGTCGGGCGCATAGCGGTTCGCGACTTCGAGGGCCTGGTCGAGTTTCTGGCTGGAAGAGACGGTGCCGGACAGGACCAGACCGTCATTTGCGGTGCGGACCTCGATCGGCTCACCCGGCAACAGCTCCGTCAGGCGCTCCTTGAACTCGGCGATGTCCGGCGTGACCTGCACCTCGACATTGGTGATCAGCCGTCCATCGGGGCCGAGCAATGTCAGGGTTGTGCGCCCCGGTGCCTTGCCCAGAACATAGACAGTGCGTTCCGACAGGGTCGCGATGTCCGCGATCAGCGGGTTGGCGACCGAAAGTTCGGCGAATGCCACATCCGACTCCAGGACGATGGCCCGGTTGAGTTGAACGCGAAGAGCGGATTGCGCGCGACCTTCCGCGATGCGGAGCGTCTCGGCATGGACGGGCGAAATCGGCGAACCTGAAATGAGAACGCCGAGCATCGCTGCCCGGATAATCGTGTGAAATGTCATGTGACCTGCCTCTCTGATCACTGTACTCGAAAGTGCGGATCTGACGTCCGCATCACGTGCAACATGCCACAAGACCGTTTTATTGCAACGTTTGCGATGGTCTTGGCGGATTTTGAGTGCACGCGGGACACAACGTGCCGCATTTCAAACACATTGCTGAACGGAAAGATCGCGCCCCGGACGAGACGCGATCATCACAAATCGATCCGGTGTCGTTACTGGTCTTCGGGGCAGGCAACCGGAATGAGGACGACCTCGGCCCCTTTCCGGGTCCGGACGGTGCAGATCTGCCGACCCGCGGTTTCTTCCGCGCCGAGCACCTCCCGCAGGGTCGCCTCGACCGATTCCGACTCCGTATCGTCCTGGACCCCGACCAGCGCCAGCGACAGACGGCCCGTCGCCTGGGCCTGCGCCAGTTTGGCGACGACGGCGGGATGGGCCTCGACCGTCACGTTTCGGGCAATGGTCGGATTGTTGCGCTGCTCGTCGGTTTGCTGGTCGATGGCGATCAACGGCATCCCCGCCTCGATCAGGCGCGTGACGCCGCCCTGTTCGCCGCCGCCGGTCCAATAGACGTCGACGCGGTCGCCCGGCCGCAGGAAGCCCGACACGCCGGAGTTGACATCGACAGACAGCGTGAACGCCCGCATACCCGGCGTCAGCGTGGCAGCGATGCCGGCTTCCTCGCCGGGCCTGGTGACCTTTGAGAGCAACAAAGGCTCGTCTCGTTCCATCAATCGAAGAACGGTACGGTTGCCGGATACTTCTGGCGGAAAAATATCTTCGAGGCTGGCGAAGGTTCCCGCAGGAATGCTGTTCGCAGGCCAATCGATCGCTCGAACGTCCGTTTTCCGCAGCTCGTCGCCATAGCGAAGCTGCCGTCGGACGACGAATACCTCTTTGGTCGGGACGATTGAGTTCTGACTGGACGCCAGAGCAGATTTATACTGGTTGAAACGGCCTTGGGCCGTGTGAATGGCGAAGCCGGCAAGTGCCAGGCCGGCCAGAAGGACGATGCCGAAGATCAATCTCATATCTTGATTCCCTAAGAACAGATAGGCTGCGCAGGCAGCGCTTCGTTTCCGTTCTGGCGACTGAATACGGCGAATCCGTGGAGCGGGAATGGACTCATGATGGTTCTTGTCCGACCTTTCTTGAGAGATCCCCCGCTGCTCCGGGACAGACTCTATCTGGCACATGATGCGTTAACAAAAACCAAAGCGCCCCGATCCTGTGATCGGGGCGCAATGGGTAGCGGCTATGTGCGGGCAGGCTCGCGGCTACCCTGATTCTGGCACCGGGCCTAAAGCTTACCGGAAGCCTTCGGTGACGATGTCGCTGCGAAGGACGCCGTCGATTTCGCCCGACAGCTCTTGGATACCACCGGAGATGACGCCCATGACGGCGAGGCCCAGACCGACGAGGGCGGCGGTCAGCACAACCCAGTCAACAGTCACGGCACCGGATTCGTCGGCGGAGAAGGTCTTGATCGCGTTCAGCATGAGTTCGTTTCCTTGTGTTTAAACTCGTTTACGTATCGTCGGGCTGCCTGCCCTTTCGATGACCCTTATCTGGCGGTCAATCGGGGCGGGAATGAGACGCGTTCGGGAACAATTAGAGGAATGATGCGGGTTATCTCGCGACTTCAATTCCGTTTGACGCCCGGGAAAACTCAGCAATTATCGTTATATGTCAGTAATTTGATAGGGGGATCGCCTCGATTCTCCAGGCCCGGGGCACCGAACATGACCGGAATTTCCTTGCGCCGGGACGGTCCGGCGACGCCCCCCGCGGGAATCAACAGCGATCCGCAACCGGACCAACGAATGCATGAGACCGGTTCGGCGCGCGGAAACTCCGGAACCCGGCGCTGCCACAGGCGACCTCGCCGATGGCCGCCGCTGCGGACCCCGGCCTTCCGATGCGCTGTTGGGCACCCACCTCGATGCGAAAAGGGCCGCGCCTGCCAGCGCGACCCTTCGTCCCTCGATCCTGTGACCGACGGAAAGTGTGACGGTTCCCTCTTTGTCGAACCTGCCTGCCAACAGATCCGTGGGGACTGCTCGATCGCCACGTTCCTTGCCCGGGTATTCCGGTGCGTGTTGTTGATCGGTTTGTCGGAGCAGTCTGCCGGCGCTCCGTCCTTCCGACGACATCAGGGATGACGGTCAATTGGGGCAAAAACGTGTCCAATTCCGTTCAAATTGCGGACAATCGGGGATTCCTTCGAAATTAAGCGTTGCGCAGCAACAATACGGGGACCTTGGCAGGGTCATTGCGTGGTCGAACGCGTCGTGTCACGCCAAATCCAAGGCGAATGTCACACCTCGGCACCAGAAAGACGGACCGGAGATGACAGGCGCGGCCATTTCGTGGCATCGTTCCCCCAATAACAAAGACCGAGCAGTCTTATCATGAATCGAATCTTGCTGGCCCTCGTCCTGGGGGTTCTTGCCGTGCCGCCACTGTCCACCCCGACGGTGGCTGGGGAATTCACGTTCAAGCGCGTGAAGCCTCCCGCCACCAACGCGACACGGCGGATCGACGTGCAGATCACCGCTGCGGACCGGCCGGTCCGGCCTGCCGCGCCGATCGCGGCACCAAGGCCAAGTGAACCGCAGGGCGCCGACGTGGCCATCGCGCGCACCGCGCCCGCCGAGGCGGAAGACGCCAGCACGCATCAGTTGTGGTTCTGGAACGCCGTCTCTCCGGCCATCGGCGCCGAGGCGGGGCGGTTTCTGCAGGCGACGCGGATCGCCGCGCGTCCGCCGGATACCAGCGGCGTCCGCGCCCCCTCCCTGCGACAGCTTCAGGCCATCGCCAGGACGCATGGCGATGCGATCCTGCGTCATTCCGTCGGGACGCGGGTTTCTCCGGCGCTGGTTCTTGCCCTGATATCGGTCGAATCCGCGGGCCGCATCGATGCCGTTTCCAGCGCGGGGGCCAGCGGCCTGATGCAGTTGATCCCGGCCACGGCCCAACGGTTCGGGGTCACGAACGCGTCCGATCCGGGCCAGAACATCAGGGGCGGGGTCGCCTATCTCGACTGGCTGATGGGCGAGTTCGGCAATGACCCGATCCTTGCCCTTGCCGGATACAACGCGGGCGAGGGGGCGGTGCGCCGCTTTTCAGGTGTCCCGCCCTATGCCGAAACGCGCGCCTATGTGCCCAAGGTCCTCGCCGCGTGGAACGTCGCGCGGATGATGTGCACAAGCCCGCCGACGATGCCGGGCGACGGGTGCGTGTTCCAGAAGGCGTTCGACGACACCTGACGGATCGCGGGGCGCCTTCGCGCCCGGGCGGATCACTCGATGACGTCGGCCCATTCGGGGTGCTTGCGCGCTTGCGCCCGCACGAACGGGCACAGCGCGATCACGCGCAGGCCTTCGGCGCGGGCATCCGCGATCATGCGTTCCGCAAGCAAGAGACCGACGCCTTGGCCGCGAAGGGCTTCGGGAACCTCGGTGTGGTCGACGATCAACTTGGTCTCGCCCAGACGGGAATAGGTCATCTCGGCCGTGTGCCCATCGACCGCCATGACCCAGCGACCGCCGCTCTGGCCGTCCTCGCGGCGGATCTCCGTCACTCGACGAGCGTCGCGTCGGTCACCGCGCGCATGTCGCTTTCCGTGACGCCGTCGGCGAGTTCGACGATCCGCAGGCCGCCCTCGACCACGTCCAGCACGCCGAGGTTCGTGATGATGCGGTCCACGACGCCCTTGCCGGTCAGGGGCAGGGTGCATTCGCGCAGGACCTTTGACTCACCGTGCTTGTTGGCGTGATCCATCACGACGACGACCCGTCCCACGCCCGCGACGAGGTCCATGGCACCGCCCATGCCCTTGACCAGCTTGCCGGGGATCATCCAGTTCGCCAGATCGCCGTTCTCGGCGACCTCCATCGCGCCGAGGATCGCCATCGCGATCTTGCCGCCACGGATCATCCCGAAGCTCTGCGCGCTGTCGAAATAGGCTGACTGCGGCAGTTCGGTGATCGTCTGCTTGCCCGCGTTGATAAGGTCGGGATCCTCCGTGCCCTCGACGGGGAAAGGGCCCATGCCAAGCATCCCGTTTTCGGACTGCAGCGTCACCTCGATCCCCTCGGGGATGTAGTTCGACACAAGCGTCGGGATCCCGATGCCGAGATTGACGTACCACCCGTCCTGAAGTTCCTGCGCGGCACGCGCTGCCATCTGTTTGCGGTCCCAGGGCATGAAACCCCTCCTGTCTGGCTAAATGTCCGTCATGCCGACGGGTACGTCGATCATCACCACGGTCCCTGCGGCCCCGCGCACTGGCGTCATGGTCGCATCGAGGCCGCCGGTCAACGTCCCGATCAGACGCCCTCCGACGGTCTCCGGGTCCGGGAAGGGGGCATTCCGTGGCAGGCCGATTCCATCGTCGGTAACCATCAGGCGCAGGCCCCCGGCCGCAAGCCGCGACATGCGCAGTTCGACGAATCCTTCGTCCATCCGGTCGAACGCATGGCTGAAGGCATTCGACAGGACTTCGGACATCAGCAGGGACACGCGAACGGCTGAATCGGGGTTCACGACCATCGGCTCGACGTTCTGGACATACCGGATCCCGGACCGGCCGGATTCGTGCGCGACCGCCGCCGCAACCCGGCTGACGAGCGCGCCCAGATCGATGCCGTTGCCCGGCTGGTGCTGGGTGTCCGACAATTGCATCGACTCGTAGACGAGTTGCAGACATTCAAGTCGCCGCTCCATCGCCACGAAGTCCAGAGGATCGCTCCCCTCCATCTGGCCGATCGTTTCGAGGACCATTCCAAGGTCCTCCTGTACGCGCGCCCGGACGTTGTGCAGCAATCTGTCGGCGGCGTTTTCTTCCTGGTCGGTGTCGTACATCTCTTTCTGGATGCCGAGGTAATAGATCACTTCACCCGTGCTGTCGGTGATCGGCGCGATGATCAGACGATTGGTGAAGGGACGTCCATCAGCGCGGTAATTCAGGATGTCGACCGTGATGTCCGCCCCGGTCTCGACCGCGGCGCGCAACCGGTCCACCGCCTTCTTGTCGGTTTCCTCGCCCTGCAGGAACCGGCAATTCCGGCCGATCACGGCCGAGCGTGAATAGCCGGTCATGCGCTCGAACGCGTCGTTGACATAGACGATCGGATTATCGTCGGCGCGCGGGTCCGTCAGGATCATGGCGACGCTGACGCGCCTGAACCCCGCCAGAGCGGCTTGGTCGTCTATCACGGATGCCAATTTGCGGCGCGATGACATGGTCGTCCTCCCGGTCGTGATGGTATCCGGCAATACAGATGCCGGGCTTGTCTCTCTGTGATGCCGCGACGGGTCTGGCGCCTCGGCGGGGGTCCTTTTCCGCCCCGGTGTGTCTGGCACCGGAGCAACGATCTTCATGCGGCAGGCCGGGTCGTGCGCTGCTCGATTCGTTTCTCGTGCGCGCCCTGGATCAGGCGATGCACGTAAATTCCAGGCAAGTGAATGTTGTCCGGGTCCAGCTGACCCGGCTCGACGATTTCCTCCACCTCCACGACGCAGACCTTACCACACATGGCTGCGGGCGGGTTGAAGTTCCGCGCCGTCTTGCGGAACACGAGGTTGCCGGTCGTGTCGGCCTTCCAGGCCTTCACGATGGCAAGGTCCGCGACGATGCCGCGTTCGAGGACATAGGTCTCGCCGTCGAAGTCGTGGTGTTCCTTGCCCTCCGCGATGACGGTGCCGACTCCGGTCTTGGTATAGAAACCCGGGATCCCGCAGCCCCCGGCGCGCATCCGCTCCGCCAGGGTGCCCTGCGGGTTGAATTCGAGCTCCAGCTCGCCCGACAGATACTGCCGCATGAACTCGGCGTTCTCGCCGACGTAGGACGCGATCATCTTCTTCACCTGCCGCGTCTGCAGAAGGATACCGATACCGAAATCGTCCACGCCCGCGTTGTTGGAGGCGAACGTCAGGTCCTTGGTGCCCGCATCCCGGATCGCGTCCAGCAGCAATTCGGGAATGCCGCAAAGGCCGAATCCACCGGCCGCGATGAACATGCCGTCGAACAGCAGTCCCTCCAATGCGTCGGCAGCCGACCCATAGACCTTCTTCATCGGAATCCCCTCGGAATACTATCGTAGACATTCCAATAGCCGACCCGTTCCCGCCAATCAATCGCAGGTGCGCCGTCGGGCCGGAAACGTCGCAGGCAAGCGGTCGGGTCGGCACCGAGGGCAGGCGGGTCGGCCGAGCACGCGGGGCCGTTCGCCGGATGATATCGTGACCGGCCCTGACCGCAGCCGGACGGCTCCTGCGAACAAGAAGAAACGGGGCCGTCCGGTCGACCCCGTTTCATGTCTGTCCTGCCGGGCCGCGCGCGCGCCTCCGGTTAAAGCCCCGGATAGATCGGAAAGCGATCGCAGAGCGTCTGGACCTTGGCGCGCACAGCCGTCTCGACCTCGGCGTTGCCGTCCGGGCCGTTGGCGGCCAGACCGTCCACGACTTCGACGATCAGATCCGCGATCTGGCGGAATTCGGGCTCACCGAACCCGCGCGTGGTTCCCGCGGGCGATCCGAGACGAATGCCCGACGTGATCGTCGGCTTTTCGTCGTCGAAGGGAATTCCGTTCTTGTTGCAGGTGATATGCGCCCGGCCCAGCGCGGCCTCCGTCGCGTTGCCCTTTACGCCCTTGGGGCGCAGGTCGACCAGCATCAGGTGCGTGTCGGTGCCCCCGGTGACGATATCGAGCCCGCCCTTCATCAACTGGTCCGCCAGCGCCTGCGCGTTCAGGATAACCTGCTTCTGGTACTCCTTGAAGCCGGGGCGCAGCGCCTCGCCGAAGGCCACGGCCTTGCCCGCGATCACATGCATCAGCGGGCCACCCTGAATGCCCGGAAAGATGGCCGAATTGACCTTCTTCGCGATCGCTTCGTCATCGGTCAGGATCATGCCGCCGCGCGGACCGCGCAGGGTCTTGTGCGTCGTCGTGGTGGCGACATGGGCGTGCGGGAACGGCGAAGGGTACAGCCCCGCCGCCACAAGACCGGCGAAATGCGCCATGTCCACCAGCAGGATCGCACCCACGCTGTCCGCGATTTCGCGCATCCTGGCAAAGTCGATGATCCGCGGAATGGCCGAGCCGCCCGCGATGATCATCTTCGGCTGATGCTCGGTCGCCAACTCCTGCACCTGATCGTAGTCCAGCAGCAGGTCCTGCTTGCGCACGCCGTATTGAACGGCATTGAACCACTTGCCCGACTGGTTGGGCCGCGCGCCATGCGTCAGGTGACCGCCCGCATCCAGCGACATGCCCAGAATGGTGTCGCCCGGCTTCAGCAGCGCGGTGAACACGCCCTGATTGGCCTGGCTGCCGGAATTGGGCTGCACGTTCGCAAATCCGCAGCCGAACAGGTCCTTGGCGCGGTCGATGGCCAGATCCTCGGCGATGTCCACGAACTGGCAGCCGCCGTAATACCGCCGTCCGGGATACCCTTCGGCGTATTTGTTCGTCATCACGCCGCCCTGCGCTTCCATCACGGCCCGGCTGACGATGTTCTCGGAGGCGATCAACTCGATCTCATCGCGTTGCCGTCCCAGCTCCAGCCGGGTGGCCTCGGCGATCTCGGGATCGGTGTCGGCCAGGCCGCGGGTGAAGAAACCGTCGTCGCGATGGGGGGCATTCATGGGGTGCACTCCTGCAGATAAGATGCGCAGTGCATACGTCACGGACGCGCCGGGGTGAAGGTGCGGATCGCCGCACGGGCACGCAATCCCCACTGGCAGGTTTCCGATCCGCGTCCGCCGGGGCCCGCCGTCGGCGGCCCATCCCTCTTGCCAAGCCCTGTCCCATCGCCCAGACCTTGCTTGGCCATGACGCCCGCGCAGAACATCGCCTTCCTCGCCTCCTCCACCCCCGAGGCCCAGTCCGCCCTGGTCCGGCTGACCGGGCTCTATGGCCAGTGCCTGCCGGCGAAGGCGGATGTGGTGGTCGCGCTGGGCGGTGACGGCTTCATGCTGCAGACGCTGCACGGCACGATGAGCATCGACGCGCCGACCTACGGGATGAACCGCGGGACAGTCGGGTTCCTGATGAACGAATACAGCGAGGCCGATCTGCCCGCGCGCCTGCGCGCCGCCGAGGAGGCGGTGACCAACCCGCTCCGGATGACGGCGACCCAGGTCGACGGCACCGTCGTCGAGGTCCTCGCGATCAACGAGGTTTCGCTCCTGCGGGCCGGACCGCAGGCCGCGCGCCTGCGCATCGTCGTCGACGGCAAGGTCCGGATGGAGGAGCTTGTCTGCGACGGCGCGCTGCTCTCCACGCCCGCCGGATCGACGGCCTACAACTATTCCGCCCACGGCCCGATCCTGCCGATCGGATCCGATGTCCTCGCCCTGACGGCCATGTCCGCGTTCCGTCCAAGACGGTGGCGCGGGGCCCTTCTGCCCAAATCCGCGCTGGTGCGGTTCGACGTTCTCGATCCGGAAAAGCGCCCGATGATGGCCGAGGCCGACAGCCGCTCGGTCCGCGATGTCGTCTCGGTCAGCATCGTGTCGGAACCCGCCGTCTGCCACCGGCTGCTGTTCGATCCGGGCCACGGCCTGGAAGAACGCCTCCTGCAGGAGCAGTTCACCTGACGCGGGCCTCGAGGATGAAATCCTCGACCGTCAGCGCCGGGACCTGGCTCAACAGGATCGCGCCGTCCCGCACGCCGTCGCCGTCGGCGTCGATCCGCGGGGTCATGATCGTGCGTCCATCCGGTACCACAGGGGCGATGGACGCCTGAACGTCCCCGACCACGCCCCCTTGGAAATCCCGGAAGCGGTCGCGCTCGTGATCGGACCCGATACGCGCGACGTCCGAATGAACAAGGCATGTCCATGCCGACACCGCCTTCCAACCGGTCACCTGTCCTCCCCCTCGGGCGAGGGGCGATGCCATGCTCAGAGGATCAGGTCGTTCGCCGCGAAGCCTGTCAGGCCCTCAAGCTGCAACTGGCCATCGACGATGCCGTCGCCGTCGCGGTCGATGCGCACCCGGATACCGCCTCCCGTGACCGTCGCGAAGACCGATGCCTGGCCGCCCCCCAGAACGCCGCTTGCCGAGAACGTGAGCCCGCTGCCGATCTCGGACAGATCGATCAGGTCCTTTCCGCGCTCGAAGTCGGTGATGATGTCGCGCTTGCTGTCCATTCCCGTGTCGAACGTCGAGGTGAACACGAACACATCCTTGCCATCGCCGCCTGTCAGCATGTCCTGGTCACGTCCGCTGATCAGCGTATCGTCGCCCGATCCGCCGAACAGAACGTCGCGCCCCCGGCCGCCGACCAGCAGGTCGTCTCCGCTGCCGCCGCGCAGCGTATCGAGCCCGTCCTCACCGTCAAGGGTATCGTCGCCCGCGCCGCCCTTCATCAGGTCGGAGCCGGTTCCGCCTCTGAGATCATCTTCACCGTCACCGCCGGTCAGCGTGTCGGTGCCGTCGCCGCCGTCCAGCCTGTCGTCGCCGAACCCGCCCATCAGAAGATCGTTGCCCGACCCGCCATCAAGGCTGTCGCTGCCGCCGCCGCCGCTCAGCAGATCGTTGTCCGCACCGCCCGAGAAAACGTCGGACGATTCGCCGCCGCGCAGCGTATCGTTGCCGTCATCGCCAAAGACCCCACCGCGCAGCACGATCCCGTCGCCCGATGCCCTGTAGGCGTCGTCGCCACCGTTCAGGACCACGTCGCCGACAAAGACGCCTGAATTGACGACCACGTCGATACCGTTTCCGCCCTCAACAGCGGTGAACTTGCCCGATACGATGCCGGAATTGCTCAGATTGCCGCCGAAGAAACCGCCCATGGGCGAAAAGTCGATGCCGATGCCATCTGTGGCGGCAATCTCGCCCAAGTTTTCGATCCGTGTCCCAGTCGCCCCGGAACCCGCCAGAACGCCGGTCCCGCCCGGCGCCGTCGAGCCTATGAACCCGCCGATCCCGTTGTAGACCGATGCTTCGCTCCCTTGAACAAGGACGCCGCGGCCCTCGAACGCCTCAATCACCCCATCGAAACTGCCGGTTCCCAGGATGTCGCCATGGTTGATCAGCTCGTCGCTGACACCAGTCGAAAGCTGCACCCCGGTCGAACCCGAAATCGACCCTGAATTGAATGCCTCATTGTTGCCGCCCCTCAGGAAGACCGCGACCGCCTCGGGCGCAGTGATCTGACCCCGGTTCACGAGGATGTTTCCGCCATTATCCAAAAGAATCCCCACCTCGGCCGAAGCGGAATTCATGCTGACGACGCTGCCCTGCGCGCCGACCGTCACGCGCGCGGTGCCGACGACTGCAGAAATCCCTCGATCTTCGGCAAGGACGATCCCGTCGATCTGCAGACTGACCTCTTCCGCTGTGACCACGATGGCCGCACTGGTCGTCGATGCCAGCAGGACACCGGGCAGCAGATACAGGCTGTCGCCCACCCCCGAAATCGACGTGTTGACTCCGACAGTGATGGAGTCGGTATTGCGAATTGACAGTGTCATGGCGGATGTCCCCTGAAATGAAGATTTGTCTAATCGGTACAGTGTCGCTTCGTCATCCGCCCACCGCAAAGCTAGCCGCATGGGCCAGAACCGTCTACGGCCTTGTCACCTGATCTTCGCGGTGGCCCCATGACCCGGGTTGCGCTAATCCGCCGGGCGGGCTGACCGCACGGCCCCAGACGCAAGGACCAACAGACAGATGCCCCGCACCCTCATCACCTCGGCCATTCCCTACATCAACGGGATCAAGCACCTCGGGAACCTCATCGGCTCCCAGCTGCCCGCCGATCTCTATGCGCGCTATTGCCGGGCGCGCGGGCATGAGGTCATGTTCATCTGCGCCACCGACGAACACGGCACCCCGGCGGAACTGGCGGCAGCGAAGGCCGGTATTCCGGTCGCCGACTACTGCGCCCGGATGTGGCAGGTCCAGAAGGACCTCGCGGACGGGTTCCGGCTGTCCTTCGATCATTTCGGCCGCTCGTCGTCCCCACAGAACCGCAAACTGACCCAGCATTTCGCCGCCCGTCTCGACGATGCGGGCCTGATCGACGAACGCGCCTCGCGGCAGGTCTATTCTGTCGCCGACGGGCGTTTCCTGCCCGACCGCTACGTCGAAGGCACCTGCCCGAATTGCGGCTATGAGCGCGCGCGCGGCGACCAGTGCGAGAATTGCACCAAGCAGCTCGACCCCACCGACCTGATCGACCCCCGCTCCGCCATCTCGGGCTCCACCGACCTCGAGGTGCGGGAGACCAAGCACCTCTACCTGCGGCAGTCCCTCCTGAAGGACCGCCTCGACGCCTGGATCGACAGCCAGACCGACTGGCCCGTCCTGACCACGTCCATCGCCAAGAAATGGCTGCATGACGGCGACGGGTTGCAGGACCGGGGCATCACCCGCGATCTCGACTGGGGCGTCCCGGTCCGACGCGGCGACGCGCCGTGGCCGGGGATGGAGGGCAAGGTGTTCTATGTCTGGTTCGACGCGCCCATCGAATACATCGCGGCGACCCACGAATGGGCGGATGCAAACGACGGCGACTGGGAGCGCTGGTGGCGCACCGACAAGGGCGCCGACGATGTCCGCTACGTCCAGTTCATGGGCAAGGACAACGTGCCGTTCCACACCATCAGCTTCCCGGCCACGATCCTCGGATCCGGAGAGCCGTGGAAGACCGTCGATTACCTCAAGTCCTTCAATTACCTCAACTATGACGGCGGCCAGTTCTCGACCTCGCAGGGCAGGGGCGTCTTCATGGATCAGGCCCTCTCGATCCTGCCGTCCGACTACTGGCGCTGGTGGCTGCTGTCCCACGTCCCGGAATCCTCGGACACCGAATTCACCTGGGAAAACTTCCAGACGTCCGTGAACAAGGACCTTGCGGACGTGCTGGGCAATTTCGTCAGCCGCGTCACCAAGTTCTGCCGCTCGAGGTTCGGGGAGGTCGTGCCCGACGGCGGCACCGACGGCCCGCAGGAAGCGGCACTGATCGAGCGTGTCCAGACCGGCCTGCACGCCTACGAGGCCCATATGGATGCGATCGAGATCCGCAAGGCCGCGTCGGACCTTCGCGCGATCTGGGTTGCAGGCAACGAATACCTGCAGGAGGCCGCCCCCTGGTCCACCGTCAAGACCGACCCGGAGCAGGCCGCGGCACAGGTGCGTCTCGCCCTCAACCTGATCCGCATCTATGCTGTCCTCTCCGCGCCCTTCATCCCCGATGCCTCGGCCGCGATGCTGGCGGGGATGCAGACCGACGACGACGCATGGCCCGACGATGTGGTGTCCGCCCTGCGGGCGCTCCCCGCAGGCCATGCCTTCACCGTGCCCGACGTTCTTTTCGCCAAGATCGACGACGCACAGCGCGACGACTGGGCCGCGAGGTTCTCGGGCGTGAGGGCCTAGATGCGCCTCGGGGCGGTCGCCTATATCGTTCCCGACTACGACGCGGGCATCGCCTTCTTCTCCGCCCTCGGCTGGACGGTGACGGCGGACGAGGATCAGGGCCGCAAGCGTTGGGTCACGGTAAGCGACGGG
>JBARXR010000086.1:0-4230 GCA_049647445.1 Jannaschia sp.
TTCTTCGTCGACCGGATGCAGACCGAAGACGCAATCCGGCGCAACTATCCGGTGATCGGCAGGTTCCGCCATTTGTTTACCGAGCTCGGAGAGTTCTTCCGCCAGTACTTCTTTGCGATGGACCGCGAGGAAATGCCGTTCAACCGGGCACAACGTGACTGGATCAAACGTGCGATGAACGGGGAAGGGAATACGGTGGCTTTCGGGTCGACCCGCAACATCAGCGTGCCCGGAACGCCGTTGTTCGTGAACGCGGCGTTTCCACCGCTCGATCAGCAGGCAGCGAAGACCGCGCCGATGGTCATCGGTCCAAGCGCGCGAGAACCTTACACGGCGCAAAGTATCTTCAACCTGTCGGGGATGAGTTACGGCGCGATTTCCAAGCCGGCGGTTCAGGCTCTGAGCCGGGGCTGCAAGGCGGCTGGTATCTGGATGAACACCGGAGAAGGCGGGATGAGCGCCTACCACCTTGAGGGAGGGTGCGACATCGTCTTCCAGATCGGCACCGCGAAATTCGGTGTGCGGGACGAGGCGGGCAACCTGTCGGATGACAAGCTGCGCGAGGTAGCTGCCCATCCGGAAGTGAAGATGTTCGAACTGAAACTGGCGCAGGGGGCCAAACCCGGAAAAGGCGGGATCCTGCCTGCGGAGAAGGTGAATGCCGAAATCGCGCAAATTCGGGGCCTACAGGTCGGGCAAGCCGGGATCAGTCCGAACCGTCACGTGGAGGCGTCGAATACCGAAGAGTTGCTGGACCTGATCATTCGCATCCGGGAGGTCAGCGGCAAGCCGGTCGGGATCAAGACGGTCGGCGGGTCCCAGGAGCCGTTCATCGAGCTTTTCGACGCGATAAAGCGGCGCGGAGAAGACAGTGCGCCCGACTTCATAACGGTGGATGGGGGCGAGGGCGGGACAGGGGCGGCCCCGATGCCTTTGATCGATCTGGTCGGTATGTCGATCCGCGAGGCCCTGCCGATGGTGTCGGGCCTGCGGGACGCCGCTGGCCTGAAGGATCGCGTCAGGATCGTGGCGAGCGGCAAGCTGGTCAATCCCGGTGACATCGCCTGGGCCCTGGCCGCGGGAGCCGATTTCGTGTCCTCGGCGCGCGGGTTCATGTTCTCGCTCGGGTGCATCCAGGCCCTCAAGTGCAACAAGAACACCTGCCCGACCGGCATCACCACCCATGACCCGCGCTTTCAGAAGGGTCTGGTTGTCGAAGACAAATGGCGGAAGGTCGCGCGCTATGCCGAAGGGATCGTGCATGAAGTCGAGACCATCGCGCATTCCGTGGGCGTGACGGAGCCGCGCCAGATGCGGCGCCGGCATGTGCGGCTGGTCCAGCCGGATGGGACATCTATTCCGATGCATCTGGTGCATGTGCGCCCCGAGGCACGGCACCTCGATGCGGCGGAATAGGGAACGAATGCCCTTCCGCCCTGCTTACTTTGTCGTGATCAAGTGAAGTATTCCGCGGGAAGCATCCCATCTTGAGGTATGCAGCACCAACGCCATCCAAGGAGCCTCCCATGTTCAAGCCCGATCTTACGCCTGCCGACGTGACCCCCAAATGTCTCTGGCTGAACCGCCGGCAGATCATTGCGGGGATTGGCGCGGGATCGTTGGCCGGGCCTCTGGCCTTTTCGGCTGCGGCGCAGGAGGCACTCGAGCCCAACACTCTTGAGCAGATTACGCAGTACAACAACTTCTATGAATTCGGGACAGGCAAGGACGATCCCGCCCGCAACGCGGGTGCGATGAAGACGCAGCCTTGGACGGTCAAGGTGGACGGTCTTGTCGACAATCCGGGTGACTACGATCTGGCGGAGTTGATCGGAGACTTGCCGACCGAGGAGCGGATCTACAGGTTCCGCTGTGTCGAGGCGTGGTCGATGGTGGTGCCGTGGAACGGGTTCGAGTTGAATGCCCTCTTGAACAAGGTCGGCGTGCAGTCGGGTGCCAGGTACGTAGCGTTCGAAACGGCCGTCCTTCCGGAGGTGATGCCCGGCCTTCGGTCGGCGGGCCTTGAGTGGCCGTATCGCGAGGGCCTTCGCCTCGATGAGGCAATGCACCCTCTGACGATCATGGCGACGGGCATCTACGGAGAGCCGATCCCGAACCAGAATGGCGCCCCGATGCGGTTGGTTGTTCCGTGGAAGTATGGGTTCAAGTCCATCAAGTCGATCGTCAGGATCTCGCTTGTGGAAGAAGAACCTCACGCAACCTGGAACGTGACCAATCCGCGGGAGTACGGGTTCTATTCCAACGTGAATCCCGAAGTGGATCACCCCCGATGGTCCCAGGCGTCCGAGCGGGTGATCGGGAGTGGCCTGTTTGCGAAGCGGATCGATACACTTCCGTTCAATGGCTACGCAGACCAGGTCGCCTCGCTTTATGATGGCATGGACCTGCGCGCGAACTTCTGAGTGATGACGAACGCTGTCGCCATCGGACCCCGGATCTCCGGGGTTGCAAGGAAGGTTCCGACCTGGCCTGTCTATGTCGCCGGAATGATCCCTGCTGCCTGGATGACGTTCGCGGTTCTGACCAACCGGCTCGGCGTCGATCCGGTCAAGACGCTCGAGCACGAGCTGGGCCTCTGGTCACTCCAGTTCCTGCTCGCGTCGCTCTGCGTGACGCCCTTGATGCGGTTCGGGCGGATCAATCTGTTGAAGTTCCGCAAATCGCTCGGACTGCTCGCGTTCACCTATTTGGCCCTGCATTTCCTCGTATGGTTGTTTTTGGACCTTCAACTTCGCTGGGGATTGATCGGGTCCGAGATCGTCAAGCGTCCTTACCTTACGATTGGCTTCGCGGCATTCGTCCTTCTGATCCCGGTGGCGGCAACGTCCTGGCAGGGGGCAATCAAACGCATGGGCGCGCAGGCATGGGGCAGGCTTCACCGGCTCGTGTACTTGGCTGTCATTCTGGGAGCTGTGCATTTCGTCATGCAGGAGAAGGTGTGGACGACCGAGTCGCTTTTCTATCTGGCGTTCGGAGTCGTGCTCGTTGCGCTGCGACTCGTCTGGATTCGACGCTGGTAGATGCGAAGGCACCTTATCTGGTGGTGATTTGTCCGTTTGGCACAAGGAACTCCGCTGAGTCGTCCGCAAACCGCCCAGAAAGAGGCACTGCCTGGCCGTCGAACGGCTCGAACATGGCCGATCTGGCGAAATAAACGTTCGTAACTCTATGTTTTGACACGAACTTCATAAAAACGTCAAAAAAAATGCGACTTTCCTGAAAAAAGCGGTTGCGGGGACAGGCCACCAACCGTAAACCCCCTCTCACCGGCGGCGCTGAGGCGACACGGTACGCCAGATGGAACGAAGCAGCACACGCTGCAGAGGGCCTGAAGCAAAAGCAGACGGAACGACGAGGCAGATGCCTTGAAGGGCCTGACGCAAATCAGAGATACTTGAAGCGGGTTGCGCCAAGAAGAATTAGGCGCTTCCGGTGAATTTTGTCTCTCGCTCTTTGAAATCGCAAGTATCTGAAGAGATATGTGGGCGGTTTGGTCCTGTTCGATGGATCAGACGTCTGTATATCGCGCTGGTAGGGTTTCGACCCGATGATCCAGTGTCAGCTTCACTGTTTGGACGGCTTTCGGTTTTCTGATGAAAACCCGAAGCACAACAAACAGAGACTGTTCGACCATGTATCCTAGCCGGTGCATGGAAGAACGATGTGCAGAGGTTCGAACGTCAAGGATAGCAACTTCGGTTGCTTTCAACTTGAGAGTTTGATCCTGGCTCAGAACGAACGCTGGCGGCACGCCTAACACATGCAAGTCGAGCGCACCTTCGGGTGAGCGGCGGACGGGTTAGTAACGCGTGGGAACGTACCCTTCTCTACGGAATAGCCTCGGGAAACTGAGAGTAATACCGTATAAGCCCCTCGGGGGAAAGATTTATCGGTGAAGGATCGGCCCGCGTCTGATTAGATAGTTGGTGGGGTAATGGCCTACCAAGTCTACGATCAGTAGCTGGTTTGAGAGGATGATCAGCAACACTGGGACTGAGACACGGCCCAGACTCCTACGGGAGGCAGCAGTGGGGAATCTTAGACAATGGGCGAAAGCCTGATCTAGCGATGCCGCGTGAGTGATGAAGGTCTTAGGATCGTAAAGCTCTTTCGCCAGGGATGATAATGACAGTACCTGGTAAAGAAACCCCGGCTAACTCCGTGCCAGCAGCCGCGGTAATACGGAGGGGGTTAGCGTTGTTCGGAATT
>JBARXR010000087.1:0-2031 GCA_049647445.1 Jannaschia sp.
AACCCGGCCTGCCGCGCCGGGGCCTGTCCCTGACCTGCCGGCAGCACACAACCCCTCAGCAATTCGTCCACCCGCGCCGCGCCCAGTCCGGCATCCGCCAAAGCCGCCGCGATGGCCGCGCCCCCAAGCTCAGATGCGGTCGCCGCCCCCAGCACACCTTGAAAGCCGCCCATCGGCGTGCGCTTGGCACCCAGAATGACAATTCTTTCCATCGCTCGCTTACCCTTTCGTAAGACTCTTTCCCTAGCCTGCCAAACGAGATGGCAAAGCGCCAGCGATGCTCAGACAACTCGGGATAAAACATGCACGTAAGCGGCACAACGCACGGCGACGTTCTCGTCCTGACCCTCGACGACGATCGCCTCGATGCGGCTGGGGCGCTGAAGTTCAAGGAAACCGTTCGCACGGCCATCGCGAAGCATCCGGGCCGGGTCGCGCTCGACATGGAAAACATCACATTCCTCGACAGCAGCGGGCTTGGCGCACTTGTCGGGGCGATGAAGATGCTCGGCAATGGCAGACGGCTGGAACTGGTCCTGTGCGGCCCGATCGTGTCCAAGGTTCTTACGCTGACCCGGATGGACAAGGTTTTCGTCCTCCACGACAGAAGGCCCTGGCTGGCAGACGGCCAGGACGCCGCCTGATGGGCAGCAGGTCCGTAGAACGCCCCAAGGCGATCTTGAGGGAGCGGATTGCCGGGACAAGCGATGCCGTCCAAAGCCACCTCAGGACGCTGGAGGGTGCCACCCGAGCCTGCGAACTCGATACCGACCGAAGTGCCGATATGCTCATCGTCCTCGGGGAAATCCTCAACAATATCGTCGAACATGCTTTCACCGGCTCCGACGACGGCTGGATTGTCTGCACGATCCACCGTCACAAGGATCGCTTCTCCGTAGAAACGCGCGACAATGGCGCGCCTCTTCCGCCCGGCCTGCTCACTGCGGGTCCGTTGCCGGACATCGACACAACCCTCGACGACCTGCCGGAAGGCGGCTTCGGCTGGTTCATCGTCCACACCCTGACCGACGACATGATCTATGAACGCAGGCGCGGGCAGAACCGGCTGACGTTTTCCCTCGCCCTGCCCTGACGCGAGGCGGGACCTGCAACTTTCCGGGGGGCCGCACAGGCAAACGAGGAGAAGGGGCCGCCGCAGGAACCATCCGTCCGCAAACCGGGACACGGCATCGTCCCCGAGGCGACGCAAGGCAGGCTCTCGGCCCGTCGGTGATGCGGCGACGGCGACCTGACCGGCAAGGCCGGACCTTGTGCGGTGACCGGCCGGTGATTGCCGCAGGCCCTGTTTGCCGCTGCGAGGGGAAAGTCGCTCCGCCCCTGCTGGATTTTCGGGCTTGCACCTGCGGCCGCGCAAACCCATGCGCGCAGGGATAGGCATATCGTCACCAGCCGTCCCGCAGCACATCCTGCCCGCCGTCTCCATGTTCATATGTGGCCGCCCCGCGGACGGGTTCCGAACATGCGTGACAGGATGCGACAGGCCATTGGCCTCCGCTTCCGTTTGTCCTAAGTTCCAGCGCGATAACGAGGGCTTTCCAGATCATGCGCGATTTCCACTTCCCCGGCCGCTCCCCAGTGCTGGCGACGAACGGCATGGCCGCCACGTCGCATCCCCTCGGGGCGAAGATCGCCATCGACACACTGGAACGGGGTGGAAACGCCGTCGATGCGGCCATCGCGGGGGCGATTGTCCTGGGCCTCTGCGAACCGCAGATGACGGGACTCGCGGGCGATTGCTTCGTTCTGCTCAAGCCCGCCGGGTCCGAGACGGTCCTTGCCCTGAACGGATCGGGTCGCGCCCCGGCGGCGGCCAAGGCGCAGACCTTGCGCGCCCAGGGCCTGACGACGGTTCCGCCCGGCTCGCCCCATTCCGTCACCGTTCCCGGCGCAATCGACGCTTTCTGTCGCCTGTCGGCCGAGCACGGCAAGCTGGGCATCGGAGACAGTCTCGGCCCGGTCATCCGCTATTTCGAGGAGGGGGTGCCCGTCGCGCCGCGCGTCGCCCTCGAC
>JBARXR010000088.1:0-6693 GCA_049647445.1 Jannaschia sp.
GCACCGTCCGCGCGACCTCAGCCACCGCCGAGCGACCACAACGCCTGCTCCGGGGCGCCGCCCCGCTCGACATGGGTCCGCAGCAGCGCAACGTTGCGACGGTTCGCCTTGACGCCCACGTCAAGCAAGTCCCCGATCACCGGCACGCTTCCGACGACCCAATCCAGCGCGACGTTGGCGGCCATCCGTGCCGTCAGCCGCGCGGGCGCGCCCATCCGATGTGCCTCACGGAGGATGTACCCGGCGGGTGCCAATGTCGCGACGTCGCCGAAACCGGGCACAATCCCGAGGATCGCGTCCCAACCGAACCGGATCCGCTTTCCCGGGAGCCGAAACCGGCTGTCGAGGCCATGGGCAAGGCGGTCGAGGGCGGCAAGGCGCGCGGCCACCTCGGGGGCGACGCCGGGCGCTTTCGGCGGGGCGGCGGGGTCGATGTCCTGTTGCATCAGGACAGGACGCGCGAGCCATCGGTCCGGTTCCCCCCTCAGATCGCCCCGATCTCCCGCAGGGCCGCGATCTGCGCGCCGGAATATCCCGCCTCCGTCAGGACCGCGTCCGTCTGGGCCCCGAGTTCCGGCGGTCCATCCGCGACGGAAGGCGAGACGCCGTCGATCCGCAGTCCCGTGCGAAACACCCGCACGGCACGGCCACCCTCCAGCGTATACTCGGCGACCTGATCGCGACCGGTCACCTGCGGATGGTCCAGCGCCTGCTCGACCGTCAGGATCCGCCCGGCGGGCACACCGATGGCGTTCAGTTCCGCCTCCCAGACGGCGGCCGGACGCGTCGCGAGAACGCCCCCGATCAGCGCATTCAGAACCGCGCGGTTCCTCTTGCGGTCCGCCCGCGTCGCAAACCGCGGATCGTCCAGCATGTCCGCCAGGCCCAGATGCCGCGCCAGCGCCTCCCATTGTTCCTGCTTGTTGGCCGCAAGGTTCAGCGGACCGTCCGAGCAGGTATAGGCGGCCGAGGGCGCCGACGTCAGGTTCTCGTTGCCCGCAGGCACCGGCCGCACGCCGCCCACCAGCCAGTTGGACACGGCCCATCCCATCGTCGCCAGAAGGCTGTCGAGCATCGACACGTCGATGAAACACCCCCTCGGGTTCGCGTTCAACGCCGCCGAAATCGCCATCGCCGCCGTCAGCCCGCCCACCGTGTCGCTGACCGGCCAGCCCGCCCGCTGGGGGGCGGAGGCGGCATCCCCGGTGATCGCCATCGCCCCCGCCATCCCCTGCACGATCTGGTCGTAGGCCGGGCGGTCCGCCAGCGGACCCGATTGCCCGAATCCCGAGATCGCGCAATAGATCAGGCCGGGATTGAGCGCGCGCAATCGCTCCGGCCCGACGCCCAGCCGGTCCATCACGCCGGGGCGAAAGTTCTCCACAAGGACATCCGCGCCCGCAACCAGACGCTCCAGCACCGCCCGCCCCTCCGGGGTCTTGAGGTTCAGCGTGATCGACCGCTTGCCCGCATTCGGCGCCAGGAAGGAAATCCCCATGCCGCGCGCCGACAGGGCTTCCTCCTGCCCCAGTTGCCGCGCAAGATCACCCGTCCCCGGCACCTCGACCTTGACCACGTCCGCCCCCAGATGCGCCAGTTGGTGACAGGCGAACGGCCCGGCCAGCACGTTGGTCAGGTCCAGAACCCGAATACCGCTCAACGGTCTGGTGGTATCCATCACGTCCTCCCCTGCGGGCAATCCCGCGAATGCCGTCTTTCCGGCCCCTCCGGTGCCCGCTAGGGTTCGCCCAAAGAGGAGGAGTTCGCAAATGGATATGCAGGGACAGGTGGCCGTCGTCACCGGCGGCGCGCAGGGGATCGGGCTTGCGGTGATCAAACGCCTTCTCGCCGAGGGTGTCCGGGTCGCAAGCTGGGATGCCAGCCCGGAGCGCAATGCCGCCACGGTCGCGACCCTCGAGGGCGCGATCGCGGTCACGTGTGACGTCTCGGATTATCCGTCCGTCGAGGCGGCGCTTGCAGAAACGGTCAGCACGCTCGGCGCCCCGTCCATCGTCGTCAATTCCGCCGGGATCGCCGGGCCGAACGTGCCCGTCGTGGACTACGGGCTCGAGGACTGGGCGCAGATCATTTCGATCAACCTGACCGGCACCTTCCATGTCAACCGGGCCGTCGTGCCGGGCATGCAGGCTGCCGGCTATGGCCGCATCCTCAACATCGCCTCCGTCGCGGGCAAGGAGGGCAACCCGAACGCCTGCGCCTACTCCGCCTCCAAGGCGGGGGTCATCGGTTTTACCAAGTCGCTTGGCAAGGAACTCGCGGGCCAGAACATCGCCGTCAACTGCGTCACGCCCGCCGCCGCCCGCACGCCCATTTTCGACCAGATGAGCGAGGAGCACATCGCCTACATGCTCTCCAAGATCCCCCGCGCCCGGTTCCTCGAAGTCGAGGAAGCCGCCGAGATGATCGTCTGGACGGTCTCGCCCGCGAACTCCTTCACCACGGGCGCGGTGTTCGATCTGTCGGGGGGACGGGCGACCTACTGAGGCACCTTGAGGCACCGACCGTCGCGGTCGGTCTGGCGATCGCATCGACCGGACCCGATGTGTCCGGCGCGCCCATGACCCGTGCCCAAGGGGACCTTCACGGAGCGTTAAGGGACGTCGTGTACCGTTTTCAGGTCTCAGGACCGCAAGACGACATCAGTCGGTCCCTGATCACCTCTCGGAGAGCCGATAGATGCCCGATCGTCGAAAACCCCTGTCCGAGGTGACCCCGGAATCTGAAGACAAGGGCATCTTCAAAGGTCAGATCGTCGACCTTCTGGTGGAACTTGTCCCGATGTTCGGCAAGACGTCACGCGGTGATATCGTCATCAAGGGATTCATCGACGGCCAGAACGCGATCGAAGTCGTTTTTCCAGGTCGCCGGAAGGTGCATGTCCAGACCCTCCAAAAGCATCTGCAGTCGACATGGTCCCGGGCCGTTCAGGACGCCCGCGTCGAGACGATGCGCCCGGTTGTCGACAGCGTGCGCGTCCCGTCCCGCATCCAGGGCGGCTGGCGTCCGCGGTTTCGGCGCGATGACCAGGGCTGGGAAACCCGCGAACACCAATTCTACGCCGCCCAGTGGACGTTCCGTGATCGCACCGGCACCGTCGTGACCGCAGGCGAGCCCGCGAAAAGGTAGCTCCGTGATGTCTCGCGGACAGACCCCACCCGATCAGCGCCCCTTCACCCCCCGAAAACCACGCCGATTGATCCGCGCCACACCGCCGGACGCGGCCCGGATGTCCGGCCATGCGCGCCACAGACCCAAGTCATTGCACCGAAACCATATCCGCTCTACGTCCGACACAGATCACCCATAGATCACCCGTAGATCACCCATGGATTTCAGGCCGTTTTGACACATGACGCGATCATTCTGGGGGCCGGTGGGGCGGGCCTGCTGGCGGCTGCGACGGCGGGTCAACGGGGTGCAAAAGTCGTTGTTGTCGACCACGCCGACAAGGCTGGAAAAAAGATCCTGATCTCGGGTGGCGGGCGATGCAACTTCACGAATACCGGGACAGAGCCGGAAAATTTCCTGTCCGAAAACAAGCACTTCGCCAAGTCAGCCCTCAGCCGCTACACACAGTGGGATTTCCTCGCACTCGTCGAGAAACACAAGATCGCCTGGCATGAGAAAACCCTCGGGCAACTCTTCTGCGACGACAGCGCCCGCCAGATCGTCGCGATGTTGCTGGCGGAATGCGCAAAGGGCGGCGTAACCGTCTGTCTTTCCACGCCAATCAACACCATCGAACACCGCGACAACCGCTTTCACGTCGCCGGGTTTTCCGCCCCGAACCTCGTCATCGCCACCGGCGGGCCGTCCATCCCGAAGATGGGCGCCACCGGCATAGCCTATGAAATCGCTCGACAATTCGGCCTGAAAGTCATCCAGCCCCGCCCCGCCCTGGTGCCCTTCACCCTGGGAGAGGAGGATATGCTGTTCCGCACGATCTCCGGCGTCGCCTGCCCGGCCATCGCGCGGATCGGGTCGATATCCTTCGAAGAAGCCGCGCTGTTCACCCACAAGGGTCTCTCCGGCCCCGCCATCCTCCAGGTCTCATCCTATTGGAAAGAAGGCGATAAACTCTCTCTTTGCCTCGTGCCCGACGCGACGGACCGCCTGCGGGATGCACGCCGGCGGACACCCCGCGCCCACCTCAAGGCGGCGCTCTCGGACATGTTGCCCAACCGTCTGGCAGACGCGCTCGCGACCCGGCTGGCGATCGAGACCGAACTTGCAAACCTGTCGGATGCCAGTCTGGCCCATGTGGCCGACACCTTGGAAAACCTGACGTTTTACCCCAGCGGAACAGAAGGTTACGCCAAGGCCGAAGTCACGGCCGGTGGGATCGATACCGCCGAGTTGTCCTCCCGCACGATGGAGGCGCGCAGCGTTCCCGGCCTTTATGCCATCGGAGAAGCCGTGGACGTGACGGGCTGGCTGGGCGGATACAATTTCCAATGGGCGTGGTCTTCGGGCGTGGCCTGTGGCGAAGCGCTCGCCACCGGCAGAAGCAACTGATCGACAAGGGCTTGGCCCCATAGAAGTCATCTGCATCATCGACCGACGTCGGACTGCACTCCAATAGCCGAGTTTCATGGCGGTTCGTACCGACCTGCCCCAACCAAAGTGCCCGGAGCAGATCCGCACCGCAATTTGCTCCGCATGGGCATGTCGCCTGAACGTCAGGACGCAAGAACCGCAGGACGATCTGCCCCTGCAGAGAGGATCAGGTCAGAGACGGCCCCACGATGTGCTCGAATTTCTGATTCAACTCTTCGGACTTTGTGGTGCCCCCACACGGACTCGAACCGCGGACCTACTGATTACAAATCAGTTGCTCTACCAGCTGAGCTATAGGGGCACGAGTCATCGTCTAGCGCCCTCGGCGCGGGCCAGCAAGAGGACAGCGACCAGACCGACAGCCGTGATCATCAAGGCGGCAGGCGCCGCTTGGGAGAGGCGCTCGAGAGATGCCTGATCGTGGACGCGGGTTGCCAGTGTGTCGAAACCGAAGGGCCGCAACAGCAGCGTCGCAGGCAGCTCCTTCATCGCATCGACGAACACCAGCAGCACCGCCATCGCGATCGAACTGCGCATCAACGGCATGTGGACGGCGCGCAGAACGGCACCGGGTCCCTTGCCGAGCGAGCGAGCGGCGAGCGGGAGGGAGGGAGGGATCCGGCCGAGGGCGGCGTCGACAGCCCCCTGGCCCAAAGCGAAGAACCGCACCGTATAGGCAAGGATCAGGGCTCCAGCACTGCCGGTCATGATAAGTCCGGGGTCCCAGCCCGTCAGGGCGAGAATGCCATCCGCAAGGCTGTTGTCGAAGGCAGCGAGCGGGATCAGTACGCCGAGGCCGAGGACCGCGCCGGGCGCCGCGTATCCGACCGTCGTCAGCGGCAGCAGAAGCTGCGGCAGGCGACGCCCGGCCATCCGCACACCGTAGACCATCACCAAGGCCAGTCCGACGGTGATCAGCGCAGCCGCGCCAGCCACACCCAGCGTGTTCAGAACCGCCCGGAAAAGCCCGGGCGCGAGCCATCCATCGGCTGCGACGATTGCGTGCCAGCCCATCACCGTCACCGGAAAGACGAAGCCCAGGGCGACGGGCAGAAGACAGGCGAGTGCAGCTGTGACGGCGCGCCATCCCGACAAGGGCATCCGCGTCACGGGCCTCTGCGAGCGGGCCGCCTGCCAGAAGCGGCGGCGCCGACGGGACGCGCGTTCGATCGCGACCAGACCGGCGACAAGGACAAGGACGACGCAGGCGATCTGGGCCGCGCCACCGGCATTCCCACCCGACAGCCATACGGAAAAGATGCCTGTCGTCAGGGTCTGGACCCCGAAGAAATCGACCACACCGAAATCGTTCACCGCCTCCATCATGACGACGGCGACACCCGCTGCGATGGCCGGGCGGGCAAGCGGCAGGCCGACGCGGAGGAAACGCTGGACGGGACCCGACCCGAGCGCCCGTGCGACCTCGAACCCGGCTCCCGATTGCTCCGAGAAGGCGGCACGCGCCAGGAGGTAGACGTAAGGATAAAGCGACATCCCGATCACGATGATCGCCGCGGGCAACGACCGGATGTCGGGAAACCAGTAGTCCCGCGATGAGGCCCAGCCGAACGCGGCGCGCAGACCCGTCTGGACCGGCCCCGCATATTCCAGAAAGTCGACCAGTGCATAGGCCCCGACATAGGCCGGAATCGCGAGCGGAAGCAGGAGGGCCGACGCGATCCAGCGCCGCCCGGGAAAGTCGTGCATCGCCACGAGCCATGCGGTCCCGGTCCCGACCACGGCCGCAAGCAGGCCCGTTCCCGCCATCAGCATCAGCGTGTTGGACAGATATCGCGGCAAGGTCGTCGCCCAGAGGTGCGGCCAGATGTTCTCGGTCGGAAAAATCGCCAGCCAGAACACCGCGACGATCGGGACGAGGACCACGGCCGCGATCAGGGCGGCGGCAACCGACCAGACGTCCGGCATGGCCCGAACCTGCGTTCCGCGCCGATATGGTTGAGTGTTTTGGTCGGACATGTCGGCTCCGACCTAGATGATTGACGTTTGCCTGTCCAGAACGGCGCAGGTATCGTCCGGTCCAAGAAACAAAAAACAAACGGGGCCGGGCTCTTGGAAATCGCCATTCATCTGGGTGCGCACTGTACGGACGAAGAC
>JBARXR010000089.1:0-3157 GCA_049647445.1 Jannaschia sp.
GAAACCGGATCACCCGCGTGATGGGCGTGATGAACGGCACCTGCAACTATATCCTGACGCGCATGGAATCGTCGGGCCTGCCGTATGCCGATGTCTTCAAGGAGGCGGACGCGCTGGGCTATCTGGAAGCCGACCCGACACTGGACGTGGGCGGCATCGACGCAGGCCACAAGCTGGCGATCCTCGCGGCCATCGCCTTCGGAACGCAGGTCGATTTTGGCGGCGTGCAGTTGCAGGGCATCGAGCGGGTGTCGATCGACGATATCCGGCGCGCCCGGGACATGGGCTATCGCATCAAGCTGCTGGGCGAGGCCCGCCGGACGGCCGACGGGATCGAGCAGTCGATGCGCCCCACCCTCGTACCCGCCGAGAGCCCGCTGGGACAACTCGAGGGCGGCACCAACATGGTCGTGATCGAAGGCGATGCAGTCGGCCAGATCGTCCTGCGCGGTGCCGGTGCAGGCGAAGGCCCGACCGCGAGCGCCGTGATGGGGGACGTGGCCGATATCGCGCGCGGCTTTCGCCTGCCGCCCTTCGGCCAGCCCGCCGCGACGTTGACGAAAGCCGCCCGCGCGACTGCGGTGACGGAATGCGCCCACTATCTGCGGCTGATGCTGCGCGACCAGCCGGGCGCGCTTGCCCTCGTGGCGACAGCCCTCGGAAAGGCCGGAATTTCCATCGACCGGATGCGCCAGTACGACCACCCGGGGGCCGATGCGCCCGTCCTGATCGTCACGCATCCCTGTGCCCCCGCCACGCTGGCCGAGGCGATGACCGGCGTGACCGGCACCGGCGTCGTCAACGGCGAGCCGGTCGCACTCCAGATCCAGACCCCCTGACCCCAGACTTTCGAGGCCCGACTTGACCTATGTCCCCGCCGATACCCGCTATGACACGATGCCCTATCGCCGCTGCGGCCGCTCCGGCCTGACACTGCCCGCGATCAGCCTCGGGCTGTGGCACAACTTCGGCGACGATACCCCGCATCAGACCAAACGCGACATCTGCCGCACGGCCTTCGACCTCGGGGTCACGCATTTCGATCTGGCAAACAACTACGGCCCCGTGCCGGGCTCGGCGGAACTGGCCTTCGGTCAGATCCTGCGCGAGGATTTCGCAGGCTACCGCGATGAGCTGATCATCTCATCGAAAGCGGGTTATCGCATGTGGCCCGGGCCTTACGGCGAATGGGGCAGCCGGAAATACCTCATCGCGTCGTGCGACCAGTCGCTCAGGCGGATGGGCCTCGACTATGTCGATATCTTCTACAGCCACCGGTTCGACCCGGAGACCCCGCTGGAAGAGACGATGGGCGCGCTCGATCAGATCGTGCGGTCTGGCCGCGCGCTCTATGCCGGGATCAGCAGCTACAATTCCGAGCGCACCCGCGAGGCCGCCGCGATCCTGCGCGATCTCGGCACCCCCTGCGTGATCCACCAGCCCAGCTACAACATGCTCAACCGCTGGGTGGAACGGGACGGCCTGCTCGACACGCTGGACGAGGAGGGCATCGGCTCGATCGTGTTCACGCCGCTGGCCCAGGGATTGCTGACCGGCAAGTACCTAGGCGGCATTCCCGAGGGCAGTCGCGCGACCCAGGGCAAATCGCTGGACGCGGGAAAGATCACGCCGGAGATGATCGAGGCCCTGAACGGATTGAACGATATCGCCAGGGAACGCGGCCAGACGCTGGCACAGATGGCGATCGCCTGGGTCCTGCGCGACGGACATGTGACCACGGCCCTGATCGGCGCCTCGAAGCCGGAGCAGGTCGTGGATTGCGTGGGCGCAACGGGCAATCTTGCCTTCACGTCCGAGGAGGTGTCGCGGATCGACGCGCTTTCGGGTGAAAAGGGCCTGAACCTCTGGGCCAAATCGTCCGAAGAGGTCTGACGGGCGCGCAAAGCCGATACCGTCTGCATCCGGGCCGGTCAGCCGGATGGCAACGCACCGAGTGGCGTCCGTCACGGGACGTTCGCCGAACCATGTTAGCGCCCGCAGGCTTGCCCCCTTCCGTCCGGCCCCGTAAGCCTCGGTGCGACACCTTGAACAGGACGTTTGCCATGCCCAAGACCGATTTCAACGACCGGATGCTGTCCCTCGGGCTCGCCCGCGTGTCCGAAGCCGCCGCCCTCGCCTCCGCCCGCCTGATCGGGCGCGGCGACGAGAAAGCCGCCGACCAGGCGGCCGTCAACGCGATGCGCGAACAGCTCAACAAGCTCGACATCAAGGGCACGGTCGTGATCGGCGAGGGCGAGCGGGACGAGGCGCCCATGCTCTACATCGGCGAACAGGTCGGCACCGGCACCGGTCCGGAGGTGGATATCGCCCTCGATCCGCTGGAAGGCACGACCCTGACCGCCAAGGACATGCCGAACGCGCTGACGGTCATCGCCATGGGCCCACGCGGCTCGATGCTGCACGCGCCGGACGTCTACATGGACAAGCTGGCCATCGGTCCCGGATTTCGGACCGGGGTCGTGACGATGGACATGTCGCCCTCCGAACGGGTGAATGCGCTGGCCGCCGCAAAGGGATGCTCGACCGGGGATATCACGGTCTGCGTGCTGGAGCGGCCACGCCACGAGGACATGATCGCCGAAATCCGAACGACCGGGGCGGCGATCCGCCTCATCACGGATGGGGACGTCGCGGGCATCATCCACTGCGCCGAGGCGGCGGTCACCGGCATCGACATGTACATGGGGTCCGGCGGCGCACCGGAGGGCGTGCTGGCCGCGGCGGCGCTCAAGTGCATGGGGGGCCAGATGTTCGGCAAGCTGCTGTTCCGCAACGACGACGAGAAGGGCCGCGCCAAGAAGGCCGGGATCAGCAATTTCGACCGCGTCTATACCCGCGACGACCTGGTGACGGACGATGTCATCTTCGCCGCGACCGGCGTGACGGACGGGTCGATCCTCGCGGGCATCAAGCGCGAGCCGGGGTTCCTGACCGCCGAGACGATCCTGATGCGGTCCAAGACCGGCTCCGTGCGTCGCATGACCTACCGCAACCCGGTCTAACACGACACGCGGCGGGGGAATCCCCGTCCCGCGCTGCCTGCACCCTTGCGTGTGATGGCAGCGCGGGCCAAACCCCGCCCCATGTCCTATCTCGGCGTCTCAAGTTCCGTGACCGGCCGCCGCTGGGTCGGTCT
>JBARXR010000090.1:0-5439 GCA_049647445.1 Jannaschia sp.
CCGACGCAGGAAGCGCAGGACATGTTTTGCAGGGAAAGCCGAAGGGTGCGCGGATCCGACATGAGAATCTCCTTGTTCTGATACTCCTGCAGATAGGGCCTCCAGTTACTGGAAGGTCAACAGGCATGTAGAATAAAATTCTGGCCATTGACCTTCCCGCGCCGGAACGCCTTACATGCATGTCGTCAAAGGAGATTGCGATGTTCAGATTCAGCGTACCGAACATGAGTTGCGGCCATTGTACCGCTTCCATCCAAAGGGCCATTATGGCGGCCGACCCAGATGCAACGGTTTCGTGCGATCTGACTGCACGTATTGTCGACGTCGACAGCACTCTGGATGAAACTGCATTGGCCGCAGCGATCAGCGATGCGGGCTACAGGTCTGAGAAGCTGGCAGAGGTTCAGTAGCCAAGATGCGTCAGCAACGCTCCGCTGGACGGAGATAGTGGCTCTCTCTATGTCGCTGATATGCAACACTCTCTGACAGCAGCGGCCAAAACTCGCCTGTTTCAAAAAAAGCGACAAACCTTCCTGCGCAGGACGGATTGACTGTACTGCATCGCTCTCCGATATTCGCGGCATGAGCTTTCGAGTTTTCATATCAAGCTGGTCAAGGGCGTTTACGTGCATTGCGTTTGCGCTGGCATTGGTGTTTTCACCACCTTCTGCCGCTCACGCTGCGTCCGGCATGCATGACGGACATCAAGCCAAGTCTGTTGGTGTCGTTGGTGCTGCAATGACTCATGACACCGGAAGCAATGCGCATCACGCGCATGAGAAGCTTGGGGTCGCAAGCGACATCGACATCGCAGCGTCCGACAAGGATGGCAAAGAGCAACAATCCCAAGAGTGTTGCAACGGCATCTGTATTTCTGTCGTCTTCATCGAAGACACCAGGATCAGAGCAGAGCCGGTTGGTACAAGTGAATATGTCATTCTGGACGGTCGAACGTATTCGGTAGAAACAGCAGGGTTTCTTCGGCCCCCTCGATTCCTGATCTGAACCGGCGCCCAAATCGGGTGTGAGCCTTGCGCAGAGTCTGCGTGAGACAACGTTCACCAATCAGGTTACTTTCATGAAAATTCATCTACTTATGGGGGCTTCGGCCCTCGGGCTTGGCGCATGCGCCTATGAGCCCACCCCGTTGCCGTCCGTCGCGACCCAACAGGCCGTCGTCAACACGGCAGTTTCATCGCCGATCAGCTATCAGGACCCCTTGGCGGGCTACACCTATCGCGGCCCTACAGGTCCCCGCGACTGGCGTTCCGTCAATCAAGAACAGACGGAGGGCAACTGATGCGGGTATCGAAGTTTCCGCTGGTTTTCGGCTTTCCGCTAATCTTGGGTGCCTGTGCTGCAGCTGTACCGGGCATCTACACGGAACCAAAAGCTGGCTTCGCCAACATTTCCAGCCAGGTCACACCAGCCATCGGCAAACGGACAGCCTTCGCCGAAACCCAGGCCGAAAACGAGGCCTTGAAGAAGCAGGTGCACGCAATGGTGCACCGCAAGACCATTTCGGCGGACACGGCCGTTCAGGTCGCGCTTCTGAACAACAAAGGGTTGCAGGCGTCCTATGCGAACGTTGGCCTATCGGCCGCAGAGGCCTGGCAGCAATCGACGCCGGAAAACCCGATCGTGTCGATTGGTATACTGGGCATCGGTGCGCCCGAACTGGGTGCCTACAGGGCGATCGAGGGACTGATCCGGTCGAACGTGCTCGATGCCACCACTCGCAAGCAGCGTACGGCCATTGCAGACGCAAACTTCCGGCAGGCTCAACTGAGCGCCGTGAACGACACACTCGCACTGGCCAATCAGACGCGGAAGGCATGGGTCGATGCCGTAGCCGCCTTCGAGGCTGTGAGTTATCTCCGCCGTGCGAAAGCGACGTCTGACGCCGGATCGGAATTAGCGATGAGACTGGGCGAGACCGGCGCGCTTAACACAGCCGGGCAGGCCCGTGAACAGGCATTCAATGCCGAACTCGCCGGACAACTTGCCCAGGCACGCTTGAATGCTACCCGGTCCAAGGAGCAGCTGACCAGGCTCATGGGGCTGTGGGGCACCGAAGTCGACTATTATGTGCCCGATGCCCTTCCTGCGCTGCCGCGTTCCGTCGGCCGTGTGACTGACATCGAAGCGAAAGCATTGCGAAATCGGGTTGATCTGCGCGTTGCCAAACTTGGCCTGGAAGCACAGGCCAAGGCGTTTGGTCTGACTGATCAGACTCGCATTATCAGCGATCTCGAATTCATTGCCGGGTTCGAAGCGGAGCGGGAAATTGAGGACGGAGAAACGGAGACCGTGACCACCCCTCAGGTGGAGGTGGAGTTCGCAATCCCGATCTACGACACCGGGAAGGCACGGATGCGCAAGGCGGAATTGTCGTACCTGCAAGCAGCTAACGTGCTGGCAGAAAGAGCCGTCAACGTGCGGTCCGAAGCGCGTGGTGCTGAAGCCTCCTATCACGCCGCGTATAAGATCGCCCGCCACTATCGCGACGTTCTGGTGCCGCTACGCACGACCGTCGAAGAAGAGGGGCTGCTGTCTTATAACGGCATGATCACCAACACTTTCGAGCTGCTGACAGACGTGCGCGAGAAACTGGGCGCATCACTGGAAGCGGCAAACGCAAAACGCGAATTCTACATGGCACAGGCTGATCTGACCGCTGCGATCTATGGCGGCGGCGAAGGCGGTGGCGGTGCTGGTGGAGAAGGCGCGACACTTGCCGCCGGTGGCGGCGCAGGACACTGAAAGGAACTGACATGCTAAATAGACGTCAATTACTCGGAGCCGGCGCGGCAGGTGCAACGCTGGTCTCTTCGAAAGCCTGGGGTCAAACCCTGAACATGGGCCTGCCCGAAGCTGCCCAAATGGATAGCGCAGCAACGGCGATCACGGCGCGTCCCAATTCCGGGCCGGACTACACACCTGTGGTCACATTGAACGGGTGGACCCTGCCGCACCGGATGAACAACGGGGTGAAAGAATTTCACCTCGTGGCCGAACCGGTAGAACGCGAGCTTGCCGACGGCATGATCGCGCATTTGTGGGGCTACAACGGCCAATCCACCGGCCCGACGATCGAAGCAGTCGAAGGCGACCGGGTGCGCATCTACGTCACCAATAAGCTGCCGGAAGGCACAACGGTGCACTGGCACGGGCTCATTCTTCCCTCAGGCATGGATGGGGTCTCCGGGTTGAGCCATCCAAGCATCCCGCCGGGCAAAACCTTCGTCTACGAATTCGACTTGGTGAAGTCCGGAACGTTCATGTACCACCCCCACGGCGATGAAATGACCCAGATGGCGATGGGGATGATGGGCATGTTCGTGGTCCACCCCAAGGATCCCACATTCATGCCGGTGGATCGTGATTTCCTGATCATGCTGAATGCCTTCGACATCGATCCGGGTACCTATGTACCCCGCATCATGACGATGACGGATTTCAACCTTTGGACCTGGAACAGCCGGATCTTCCCCGACATCGATCCGCTGGTCGTGAACAAGGGCGACCGGGTGCGAGTACGGGTTGGGAACCTTACGATGACGAACCACCCGATCCATATGCACGGCTATGACTTCAAGGTCACCTGCACGGATGGCGGCTGGGTGCCGCCTGAAGCACAGTGGCCGGAGGTCAGCATCGACATTCCCGTAGGTGCGATGCGCGCCTACGAATTCGTCGCCGATCATCTGGGAGATTGGGCGATCCATTGCCACAAATCGCACCATACGATGAACGCCATGGGCCATGACGTGCCGACGTTCATCGGGGTGAACAAGAAGCCGCTGACCCAGAAGATCCGTCAATTCCAGCCGGAATACATGCCGATGGGCATGTCCGGCATGGGGGACATGGCAAAAATGGAAATGCCGCTACCCGACAATACCATCCCGATGATGACGGGTTGGGGCCCGTACGGACCCATCGAGATGGGCGGCATGTTTTCGGTCGTGAAGGTGCGGGACGGCATCGACGCGGACGATTACTCCGATCCCGGCTGGTACGAGAATCCTCCGGGCGAGATGGCCTACGAATGGACCGGCGAATTACCCGAATTTGCCTCCAACAACAGCCCCAAGACCATTCTCACACCGAAACCAACCTCGAAGGGCTGAGCGGCCCTTCGTCATCTCCAACCTAACCAACCTACAGGACAATAAAATGCAAAAGATACTTCTCAGCACGGCCATCACTCTCACACTTGCCACGGGCGCTTATGCATCTCCCGGGCATACCAGCAAAGCTGAAACGGCGGCACCGCAGATGGACATCGGTGTCCCTGGTGACGCCGCCAAGGTGGACCGCACAATCGACGTCACTTTGCTCGAAAACGATGAGGGCCAGATGCTGATCGAGAGTGAGCCGATGAATATCAAGGAGGGCGAAACCATCCGCTTCAACATCACCAACAAGGGTGAGCTGGAGCATGAATTCGTCCTCGACACGGTAGAGCGGAATGCCGAGCACAAGATCGAAATGGCCAAGATGGATATGGAACACGACGATCCGAACCGTATCCGTCTCGATGCGGGCGCGTCGGGTGAGGTTGTCTGGACTTTCGCGAATTCTGGTACGTTCGAAGCGGCGTGCCTGATCCCTGGCCACTACGAATCCGGCATGCACCGTGAGGTCGCAGTCGGTGACCAGATGGCCCAAGCTGACGTGGAATACACGAGCGGGACCATCAAGAAAATCGACGCCAAGGCCGGCAAGGTCACAATCATCCACGGCCCTCTGGTCAACCTCGATATGCCCGCGATGACTATGGTGTTTCGCGCCGACGAAGCAATGATGGCCAAGATGGCGGAAGGTCAGGGCATCGAATTCGTCGCTGACCGGGTCAAGGGTAAACTGACCGTCACGCAGATGAAGTAACTACAAACAATGGGGTCGGGGGTAAACACTCCGGCCCCATCGCCTTGATCGCTTGGCCCGAGCAAGCAAGAAGATCCCATAAAATCAAGCGCTACGGAGGTAGCCGAGCATGAAGAATTTCCTGAGAACCTGCACCATCGCCCTTGCGCTCGTCCTTCCGGCTTTTTCAGTGGGCGCTTCCAGTGGGAAGGGCCAGCAGCCTCACGCCCGAGCCTTCGAAATGCCTGGCCATGATCCGATCGGGAAACCCGGTGATGGCTCCTCGATCGACAGGACGATTGAATTGTCCATCAGGGAGACAGAAAGCGGCTACATGCTTTTCGAGCCGGACGCGATCCAGATTGAAAGGGGGTCGGTCATCCGGTTTTCGATCGGCAATGCCGGCAGACTGGATCACGAGTTCTTTCTTGGCTCCTTTGACGAGGTTGCAGAACACCAGCAGTGGATGCGCGAACATCCCGATATGCAACATGACAACGCCAATTCAGTTTCGATCCCTAGTGGACAAAATGCCGAATTGATCTGGGAGTTCTCCGATATGACCAA
>JBARXR010000091.1:0-27032 GCA_049647445.1 Jannaschia sp.
GGCTTAGATTCAGAGAACTTTTGCGTGAGATGGCTCATCGTTCCATCTCCGGCAGTAGAGATTCATGCGGCTTGAGTTGAGCCTCCCAATCCTCTAATACTTCAAAAAGAGAGTTCGAAGACTCTCCGCTAAGGTCCACCACTCCTCCTGCTTATCCCGACCGAATCCGACGCCCTAAACGTCATGGTTATCTCCGGGATCACTTCTTCCGGGTTGCGGGTTTCGCCGACGTCTGGGTCTTCGTTTTGACGTGGGGCCCCGATCGTCGATCAGTGTCGGGTCCTCGCCTGCGGGTCACGGCCAGTATGATGAGCGCCGCGCCCACCAAGGATGCCAGACCGAACAGCAATATTTCAACATTCATCGCCGCCTCCTGTTTTATCTGGCTCAGACAACCTCAACTCGTGGCCGAAGCGTCCAGTTCCGGGCGGATTTTGGCCCGAGTACGCCGTGTAAAAGGGAACCAAACATGGCCGGACGAGGTTAGCGATCAAAGGGGTTCAAATTATGGTGACGACGAAATTAGCGACCACGGCGGTCTGCTTTGTGGCCGTTGTCGTCGGGCTGCTGGTTCTGGACCGGGCGGCAAGCCTGTTCGCACCAGTGGTTCTTGCCCTCGTAATCGGCGTGGTGCTGTCGCCGCTATCCCGTCGCATCGACCGCCTTGGAGCGCCGCACGGGGTCAGCGCATTTCTGACGCTTGCGATGATCCTCGCGTTGATTGTCGGCCTGGTGATCCTTCTAGGGCCGATCGTAGAGGAAATCTTTGATCGGGCCCCGGTCATCTGGGTCGAAATCCGTGAAGTGCTGTCCAGCCTTCAATCGACCGCCCAGGGAATTGACCAGGTCAGCGAACAGGTGGCGGATGCGTTGAACGAGTCTGGCCCGGGGACAGAAGACGCGCCGAAAGACCGGGTCGAGGTACCGACCCTCGCCGATGCGCTGATGCTGGCCCCAAGTCTTGCCGCCTGGCTCCTTATTTTTGCGGGAACGCTCTATTTCTTTCTTCTGTCCCGCCGCGAGGTCTATGACTGGATAAGTCGGACGGGTCTTGTGGACAGCGCTGCGGTGATGGTGGAGGCAGAGCGGGAGGTGTCCCGGTACTTCCTGACGATTACCCTGATCAACGCGGGGTTCGGAACGCTCATCGCTCTGGCGCTCATCGCGCTCGGGATGCCCTATGCCATCCTGTGGGGCTTCATTCTATTCGTGGCGAACTTCATTCTCTACCTCGGTCCTGCGATCTATGCGGTCGCACTTCTGGTCGCGGGTATCGTTTCGTTCGATGGGCTTGCGAGTTTTCTGCCTGCCATCGTCTTTGTCGGAATGAACCTGATAGAAGCTCAGTTCGTCACGCCCAGCCTGATCGGGCGACAGATGAAGGTGAACCCCCTGCTGGTGTTTCTGTCCCTGGTATTCTGGCTGTGGCTTTGGGGCCCGATCGGCGGGATCGTCGCGATTCCCCTGCTTGTGTGGGGCATTTCCCTGAACGGTCGTCGCAGAAGGCCCAACCGCGATGTCGCCGTCGAACCGGCGGTCGCCGCTCAGTAGTCCTCCGGGCTGTCGGGAAAGCTTTCGATTTCGAAAGTGATCGACACGCGATGTCGATGGTCGTCGGAAATTGTTTGCACCTCACCACCCAACTGGGCCGCGAAGGCACGGATCAAACGCGTTCCAAGCCCCTCGATGTCATCTGATGCAACAGCATTCGAGCTGATGGAATTTTCGCAGACAAGGCGCACAAGACCCGGTTCCAGCAATTTGAGGGATGCAGCGACATACATCGTCCCGTCTGAATCGGGACCGGCATTCTTCACGGCATTCGTCCCCAGTTCGGAGGCGAGCAGCGACAGCGGCAGGGCCTGATCGGGAAACAGGATGATCCCGTCGAAGTCGGGATAATATTGCAGATCAAGCCCGGCATCGGACCCGACGACAACGAGTTGATGGAACAAGTCCGACAGCAGGCTGCCTGCATCCGTCCGGCTCAGATTCTCGGCCTGATAGAGATTGCGATGCACGGTCGCGAGACCCAGCACACGCTCCTGCAGACGCCGCAGGACGCTGATCGTCTCATCTTGCTTCGCGGCCCGGATCTGCATGTTCATGATCGACGAGATCAATTGCAGATTGTTCTTCACCCGGTGGTGGATTTCCTTGAGCAGAACATTCTTCTCGCGCAGCACATCCTCCATTCGTGCTTCGTCGTTGCTCAGATCCATCGCCATATCTGCAAAGGTCTGCTCCAGTTCCGTCAGTTCGTTGGATTGAGCCTTGCGACGACCCGGCGAGGGCAAGATCCGGCGACTTGCGAACAGGCGCATGTTGCGGCGCAAGTCGGAAACCGGACGCGCCACAAGCCGGTCAACGGCCAGGTAGGCCACGGAAATACTTGCGGCGACCATCAGAAGGGGCAAAAGGACCGGAGGTATCCGGACACCCCCGACCCGCGTCGTTTGCCCATCGGCCGGCCAGACGGCCAGAGCATAGATCTGATCAGGGATCACGGGCAACGTTGCGAACGTCCGGTCGGCACCGGTCTGATCCTTCCCATTGAAGACCCAGGATCTTTCACCGACGAGGTCACTGAGAGCCACATTCATCGGCATGAAGAGCGATGGCTCTGCCCCGGTCCCGCCACCTTCCACGAGGCTCTCTCCATCTCGGTTGAACAGCATCAGGCTGAGCGGCTGAGAGGCGACGTTCGAAGGGTCGACCTGTTGTTCTGCGTACCTGTAGGGGATGGAAAGGCTGACTGTTCCAGCGAACGCACCCGACAGGAAAACGGGGCGGGAAATGCTTACGATAGGTTCCCCACTTATTGCAGGCTGATCAATGACGACGACACGCGACGTTTGCTCCTGCGCCATACGCGACAGAGCATCGCTGTTCGACAGATCTATCACACGTTCCGCCGAGGAGCAGGTGACGATGCCGCTGGGCGGAATGAACCCGGCAAAGGAATACTGATCGGACCGGGACACATATGTTCGCATGAAGTCGCTGCAGCTGATCTGGTCTGACCCGACACTCAAAACGTAGGTCGCTATGGCTTCGGCGGCGCCGAACCCCCGCTCCAATAACCGCCGCTCGTCGGACGTTGCCTGATCCGTCAGGCTGAGCAGCGTCAGCTCGGACCTGTCGCGGACTTCCCGCGAAAGCTCGGTGGTCTGCAGGATGGTCACGATCCCGATCGGCATCAACGACAGCGCGAGAAGGGCCGCGATTCGAAAACGAAGACCGCGGAAGAGAGGGCCGGACACCCTCGTCTCGCCTCGCGTGTCTGACATCAGAAGGCGCCACCACCATTTGCAGCTACGACCGCATCGGTTACCGCGTCGGTCATCTCGACGCGTTCCCCGTCTTCCAGATGCATCAACTCTGCCAGACGCTTGCGGCCCCGGTTGGCGCGACTCTTGATCGTGCCGACCGCGACGCCACACGTCGCTGCGGCCTCTTCATAGGAAAAACCGGACGCACCGACGAGCATCAATGCCTCCCGCTGCTCATCGGGCAGTTCGGCAAAGACCTTCCAGAAATCGTCAAGCTGAAGGCGACCATCATGGGCCGGTTTTTCGGCAAGCCGTCCGCTCATGATCCCGTCAACGTCGGACACCTCGCGCTTCACCTTGCGTCGGCTCGAATAAAAGGTGTTGCGCAGAATGGTGAAGAGCCAGGCCCGCATGTTCGTGCCAGCAGTGAACTTGTCGATATTGGTCCAAGCCTTAACGACCGTATCCTGAACCATGTCATCTGCTGTCGCGGAATTTCGCGTCAGGCTCAAGGCAAAGGCGCGCAAGGCCGACAGATGCTCTACCAGCTCATCGCGAGGATCAATCTGCGGATCGGTTTTTGGTAACGCCGTCATTTCGACGTCTCCGTATCGCTTCCGCTGTCCTGCTGACGAAGCTTGTTCAACAAGTCCGTGAAACGGTCCGGCACGCCCTCCCCCTCCATCTCGCGAAAGACACGCCGCAGGTTTTCATCGATCTCCTGCGTCGTTCGATTGTTCGGGGTATTGCCAGACATTGAAATCCATCATCCTTGAAACTGTGCTTCGGCAGCGTTTGTCTGGAACCCAACACCGTCTTGCGCGTTAGGTTCCTGAAAATCTCGGATTCAGGAAGATTAGATGCCGACGGAAACGACAGATCATGATCAGACTTCTCTCATCGCCGCCAACCTGCCCTACCTGCGGCGCTATGCGCGGGCGCTGACAGGTTCGCAAGCCAGCGGTGACACCTATGCCGCAGCCACGCTTGAGGCGATCCTGGTCGACAGAAGCGTCCTCGATCCGTCACTGTCCGTGAAGACCGCTCTGTTCAAGGCGCTGCACTCGATGTGGGGGGGAAGTCTTGCCTCCTCGTCGGATGTTTCCGACGACCTGCGCGAAACAGCGGCGCAGAAGCATCTGTCGAAGCTGACCGACAGCACGCGCGAGGCCCTGCTTCTGCATACGATCGAGGAATTCGGCTTCGACGATGTGGCGGCGATCATGCAGATTGAACGCTCGGAAGCACAGGAGCTGGTGTCCATCTCGCACTCGGACATGGCCGACAGCATCGCGGGCCGTATCCTGATCATCGAGGATGAACCCGTCATCGCGATGGATCTCGAGAACCTCGTCGCCGAGTTGGGACACAAGATTACCGGAGTCGCACGGACCCGCACGGAAGCCGTCGCCCTGGGCAAGAAGGACAAGCCCGATCTGATCCTTGCGGACATCAGACTTGCCGACAGCTCATCTGGAATCGATGCAGTCAACGACCTGCTTACCGAGTTCGGCAACCTGCCCGTGATTTTCATCACCGCGTATCCCGAACGTCTTTTGACGGGCGAGCGCCCGGAGCCGGCTTTCCTGATTTCGAAGCCTTATCGCGAAGATCAAGTCCGCTCTGCGGTCAGTCAGGCCATGTTCTTTTCAAGCTCGGCGGAACTCGAAGTCTAGATGACAGAAAGCCCCGACGTGTCTTCGTCGGGGCCCCATACCTCAGGACTGGTCGTTCGGGCACAACGGTTCTGATCGCCTTTGACGGCTCGGCGACCTGACGTCACGCAAGACCTTTCAGCGGTCGTATGGCGTTCCAATCGACCAGAACCTTGGTCAGCGAATCGTTTGTGAACGGCGATGCGATAATCCGGTCCCAAGCTGAGTCTGTCCGTTCGACGTCGTCGAAATCGCCGATGCGAACCAGCCCCACGTCTTGGGAGATTATTTCGGAGATCATCTCCCTCGGCATGTTCGCAGCGACCTCGTCGCACGCAAATACGCCATATATTCCAAGAGCCTCTATTGTACCTGCAACGTCTCGATCCAAGTCGGGTGTCTGGTATATGATTGCCTGCGCGACGACCGACTTGATGATCTCTGCGATGTCTTCCGACACAAATGGGTCCTGGCAGGACACGATAAAGGCAGGTTTCATAAAGGTCAGTTCCCATGACGGATAATTGCCACTCTATGGAACCTCAGATCACGTCGCGCATTAATCTGTGACATAGCACCCAGGAGATTGATACATGGCGACGGCCTGCGAACACTGTCCTTTGCGGCGCAGTCGACTGTTTTTGCCGCATTCCGGCGAGGACACGCGCTTCATGCAGCGATTCAAGGTCGGCGAGATGACGATCGACCCCGGAACGACACTCTTGATGCAAGGTGCCAATGCCGCGCAACTCTTCACGGCCCTTCGCGGGATGGGATTGCGCTACCAGACATTGGAGGATGGCAGGCGACAGGTCCTCAACTTCGTTCTGCCAGGGGATTTCATCGGCCTCCAGGCGGGCGTGATGGGCGAGATGCAGCATTCCGTCGAGGCCTCCTCCGCTATGACGCTCTGTGTGTTCGATCGGGCGGGCCTCTGGTCGCTGTTCAAATCGCAACCCGAACGCGCGTTCCAGATGACCTGGCTGGCAGCCGTCGAGGAGCATTTTCTGGGAGAAACGCTGACCTCGGTCGGACAGAGGACAGCAATCGAAGCGGTCGCCTGGGCCTTGACCAAGCTCATGCAGCGTGGGGAGATGACGGGGCTGGCCAAGGACGGGGCGATGCGTATGCCCTACAGGCAGCAGGATCTTGCAGATGCCTTGGGGCTTTCGCTTGTTCACACCAACAAGACCCTCGCGCGCCTGCGGGATCGGCAACTTGCGAACTGGCAGGACGGATACCTGAGAATCCGTGACCTGTCCGCGCTGGCGACGGTGGCCGGGACTGACCTCGACGCACTGCCGAAACGCCCGCTTTTCTAGAGATCAGTTGGCATCGATGAAGGCGTCCGCTGCCTGAGCGCCGCGTTTCCCCGCCGGGCGACTGCGCCCGACCGTGCTGTCCGGGCGGGTATGTCGTTCAAGTTCCGCATTCAGCGCTGCCCCTAGCAGAAGCAAAAACCCCGAGATGAAGAGCCACATCAACAGGGCGATCACGGTTCCGATCGACCCGTAGACGCGGTTGTAGTTGCCGAATTCCGAGAGATAGACAGAAAATCCATAGGACGCGATGCCCCAGAGGACAACCGCGAGCACGGCTCCAGGTGTGATCCAAGTCAGCCGCGCGGCCCTGCGGTTCGGGCCATAGCGATAGACAACGCCCGCCCCCGCCAGAAGAACGGCAATGGCTACGATCCAGCGAATTGCACCAAGGAAAAGCTCGGCCGTCGGCCCCAAGGGGACGAACGCAAGAATGATCGGCACGAATACGATCGCCCCGATCGCGACAAGCGCCACCGTGACGAGCGCGAGTGTCAGAAGAAACGCGTAGAGATACTGCGAGAGACCTTGCCGGTTCCGTTCCTCGTAGACCGCGTTCATCCCTTGCATCAGCGCTGCGACACCGGCGCGCGTCGACCAGAGGGCCAGCATTATGGACAGACGGCTGGCCCAGCCAAGGGCGCCACCGTCCGTCTCTGCAAGCGCTGTGATTTGACCGCTCAGGATCTCGAATACGTCACCGGGCATGACCCCCTTGAATGCCTCAAGCTGGGGCAGGATGGCGGTGGGATCTCCGATCAATCCCCAGAGAGCGATGATCGCGGCAATCGCCGGGAAGAGGGCAAGGATGCCATAGAAGGCAATCCCAGCCGCGATCAGCGTCAAATGCTTCTCGTCGATCTGCTGGAAAACGCGGATCAGCGCCGATTTCCATACGGCGATCCGGGGCGATTGGCGAAAGGGAATGGAATACCGCATCACGATGCCCGAACGGCCGATGCCGACTTCTTGGTGTGGGTCTCGGTCGTGACCTCATCTCTGACCTGACCCCATGCCATCAGCGTAAAGACCGCAGTCCCGCCAACGACATTTCCGGCAAGAACAGGCAGGAAAAAACCGAACATACCCTCAAAGAGCCCCAATTGACCCTGTACGGCCAGATACGCCATCTCAACGGAGCCCGCGACGATGTGCGTGAAGTCCCCCGCCGCGATGAGCCACGCGAATGTGAGGATGATCCAGAATTCCGATCCTTCTGCCTGGGGCATCATCCAGACGATCGCAGCGACAAGAATGCCAGCCGGAATGGCGCGAAAGAAGCTCTGCCCTGCGGGCATATGCACGGCATGTTCGGACAGGGACACCAGCGCGGGTGTGAGGGCATCCGGGATCGCCGACGAATAGGCATAGAGTGTTGCGATCGCGAAAGCGCCCACAAGATTTGCCCCGAGCACGATGGCCCAGAGGCGTGCGACCCGTCCAAACATGCGCGGTCGTGGATCCAGCATCAGCGGCAGGACCGTGGTGATGGTGTTCTCGGTAAAAAGCTGCATCCGTCCAAGGATCACGAGGATGAATCCCAACGAGTATCCCAGGTTCTCAAGGAGAAAGGCCCATTCGGCATCCGGCAGATACGTCCTGAAAACGGCCTCTCCGACCACAGAAAAGCTGATCAGGACGCCTGCCGCAGCACCTGACCAGAACAGGGACCGACGCGGGCGGGACAGTTCTTCCTCGCCATCCCGGCGGATCACCTCATAGATCAGTTTCGGCGCAAGCTTTGCCGCCTGAGCGACCGAGGAACGTTCGACATCGTCATCCAGCGAAATGCCAACCTCGGCATCGTCGGTTTGATCGGTCATCGGACCCCTTTCAAAGATTACAAGGTAACCAAACGCATTTGCCCCTCGATCCGTTCCCCAAAAAGCCGAAAACGATACGGCCCCATGCCGTACGTGTCTGGTTTCCAAGGGTTTTGTGACAGCGTCAGTGTGGCCTCGGCTGTAACCTGTTTGGTCATGGAACCAGCCTCGCACACCTCGTGACGGACGACCCGATCGCCGGACCCGTCCGCGCAAGCGATGTTCACGGCGGCAACTTCTGTCTGACATATGACAAACGCACCGACCGCTGCGCCAGATGCGATCGGCTTCCCTCGGGACAGGCAAATCGCGCGGGATCAGGCCCGGGCGTTTATCTGAGCAAGCAAGTCATCGACGATCGCTTCCGGAGCCTGATCGATACCCACGCGCAAGGCATCTTCGTCGGCTTCAGGCCGCTCCAGGGTGGCCAGTTGACTGTCAAGCAGGTCCATCGGCATGAAGTGTCCGGCCCGCGCCGCCATACGTCTTTCCAGGACGTCTCGCGTACCATCAAGGAACAGGAAGGCCACGTTGACGCCTGCGGCGCCCGTGATCCGTTGCCGGTAAGATCTTTTCAGAGCGGAACAGGCCACGATCTGCGCCGCCCCTGCGGCCAGCCTGCGCCCGACGCGGTCCAGCCAGGGTCCGCGATCCTCATCCGTCAGCGGCTCCCCCCGCGACATCTTTGCGATGTTAGCTTCGGAATGCAGGCTGTCACCATCAAGCCACGGCACATCCAGTCGCGCGGCCAACATCTCGGCAATGGTGCTTTTGCCACAGCCCGACACGCCCATGACGACGAACACTCTGGTCATAGCGACGCCGTGATCCCGCCGTCCACATAGACAACGGTGCCGTTGACGAAGCTCGACGCGTCAGACGACAGGAAGATGCAGGTCCCGACCAATTCCGCGACGTTGCCCCAGCGACCGGCAGGTGTGCGCTTGGCCAACCAGTCGGTGAACGCCGGATCCTCGACGAGGGCCTTGTTCAGCGGCGTATCGAAATAGCCGGGCGCAAGTCCATTGCATTGCAAGCCGTGCTTCGCCCAGTCGGTCGCCATGCCCTTTGTCAGGTTGGCCACCGCCCCCTTCGTTGCCGTGTAGGGCGCGATGCCTGGACGTGCGAGGGCGGACTGAACGGAACAGATGTTCACGATCTTGCCCCTGCCCCGCCCGATCATGTGTCTGGCAACGGCTTGACCCACGTGAAACACGCTTGCGATATTAGTCTGAAGCAAGCGCTCGAATGCCTCGGCCGGAAAGTCTTCGAGCGGCGTGCGGTGCTGCATACCGGCATTGTTCACGAGAATATCGATTGCGCCGACCTCAGCCTCGAAGCCGTCCACGGCAGTGCGGACGGCATCGTGGTCCGTGGCATCGAAAGCCAGTGTCTCGACGGTCGCGCCCCCTTCTCCCAACGTCTGCGCAGCGGCCTCGAGCTTGCCAACGTCCCGCCCGTTCAGCACGATCGAAGCGCCGGCGTCGGCAAGTCCACGCGCCAGCGCGAACCCGATCCCCTGCGACGAACCGGTGATCAGGGCGCGCTTTCCGGCAAGATTGAAAAGTTCAAGACTCATGGGATATCCAGCATTTCGCCTCGACAGCGCCGGGGCCTCTTTATATCGTTATCGCTAACATTTTTGGGCTTCGCAAGCAGGCGGCCGCCCCGGGAGATGCCCCATGAAAGCCATCGTCATCCATGCCGCCCGCGATCTGCGCATCGAGGATCGGGACCCGGAAGCGCCCTCGGTCGGCGAGGTGGAGATCGCGATGGAGACCGGAGGCATCTGCGGATCGGACCTCCACTACTATCAACACGGGGGCATCGGCACCGCTATCCGCGTCAGGGAACCGATGATTCTCGGGCACGAGGTGTCAGGCCGGATCGTCGCTCTTGGCGAGGGGGTGACGGGTCTGACCAAGGGCCAGCTTGTCGCCGTATCGCCGTCACGACCCTGCACGTCCTGCAAGTTCTGCCTTGCCGGACAGCCGAACCACTGCCTCCACATGCGATTTTACGGCTCCGCGATGCCTTTTCCGCATATCCAGGGCGCCTTCCGACAGCGTCTTGTCGCCATGGCCGGGCAATGCGCCGACGCCACGGGCCTGACACCCGGCGAAGCCGCAATGGGTGAGCCATTGGCCGTTTGCCTGCATGCCATGCGGCAGGCCGGCGATCTGGTGGGCAAGTCGGTTCTGGTGACAGGCTGCGGCCCTATCGGCACATTGGCGATTCTGGCGGCCAGACGGTCCGGAGCCGACATGATCGTTGCGACCGACCTGAGCGATTTCACCCTTCGGCTGGCCCGCAAGATCGGAGCGGACCGGGTCATCAACATGAAGACCGGTGACCTTTCGGACTACACGGCCGACAAGGGCGCTTTCGATATACTCTTTGAATGCTCCGGCGCGGTTCAGGCCCTTTCGACGGCCATTCCCGCCATGAAGCCGCGCGGCACCATCGTGCAACTCGGGCTCGGCGGCGACATGACCTTGCCGGTCCAGGCGATGACCGCCAAGGAATTGACGCACCGTGGCTCGTTCCGCTTCCACGAAGAGTTTCACACAGGCGTCAGCCTGATGCGCAAGGGCCTGATTGACGTCAAACCCCTCATCACCCAGACCTTTCCGCTGGACGACGCCATCAAGGCCTTCGACGTGGCGGGCGATCGCGACCAGGCGATGAAGGCACAGATCGATTTCACGGCCTGACCAGGAGACCCGATGTCGTTTTTCGAAGCCCATGATCGTGCCTTCAACCGCTTCGTGCTGGGCAATGCGCCGGTCAAGAGACTGGCAACCGGTTTCGACTGGCTCGAGGGACCGGTCTGGTTCGGAGACCGGAACTGCCTCCTGTTCTCGGACATACCCTCCCACCGGATCATGCGCTGGTCCGAGGCCGAGGGGATCAGCGTGTTCCGCGCGCAATCGAATTACGCCAATGGCCACACCCGAGATCTTCAGGGACGGCTTGTCAGTTGCGAGCATGGGCTGCGACGTGTCACTCGGACCGAACTTGACGGGACCATCACCGTCCTTGCGGACAGCCATCGGGGCAAACCGCTCAACTCTCCGAACGACGTCATCGTCAAGTCCGATGGCACGATCTGGTTCAGCGATCCACACTACGGCATCATGACCGACTACGAAGGATTCCGCGCGCCATCGGAAAATCCGCTCGTCGTCTATCGCGCCGACCCGGACACCGGCGCGCTCGACGTGATGGTGAACGATATGAACGCACCCAACGGCCTCGCGTTCTCACCCGACGAGTCCCTTCTCTACGTCGCAGACACCGGGCGCATGTTTTCGGAAGATCCGCAGCATATTCGCGTCTACGACTGCGCTCCGGACGGCAGTCTGTCGAACGGGCGGCATTTCCATACGATCGATCCGGGATGTGCGGATGGCCTGCGTCTCGACAGCGATGGCAATCTCTGGTCGTCGGCCGCCGATGGCGTGCATTGCATCGCCCCAGACGGACGTTTGCTGGGCAAGATCCTGATCCCGGAGCTGGTCTCGAACCTCTGCTTCGGCGGGCGGGCCAAGCACCAGCTCTACATCACCGCGACCACCAGCTTGTATCGCGTGACGCTTGTCAGGAACGGGGTGCAGCGGCCCTAGGCCTCGGGCGTTCCTCCGGACAGGACCGTAACCAGCTTGCCGGTGTCGATGTTGCCACCGCACAGGATGGTCGCGACGGTCCGTCCGCGCATCGCCTCCCGCTCTTTCAAAAGACCGGCAAGAGGTGCGGCACCCGCTCCTTCCGCCGCATTGTGCGTGGCGGTCCAGTAGAGGCGAATTGCATCGGCGATCAGATCGTCTGAAACGTCGATGATCCGGGCAGCGCCACTGGAATAGATGTCGAATGCTGCCTGCACCGGCACCCGTACCGCCATGCCATCGGCAAATGTGTCGGCCGTATCGGTTTCGATCAGTCGCCCGGCTTGAACAGAGAGTTGCGCCGTGCGTGCGTTCTCGGACACCACGCCGACGATCTCGGCCCGGTGCCCGAGCGCATCGCGTGCGGCGATGCACCCACAGATGCCCGACCCGCAGCCGATGGGAACATAGAGGACCTCGATCTCCGGATGAGCAGACAAAAGCTCCCAGCCATAGGTTGCGACCCCCCGGACCAATTCGTGGTGGAACGGCGGTACGATCGTCAGACCGTCGACCTCGGCGACGCGGAAGGCTTCCTGTCGTGCCATGTCGAAATCGGCTCCATGAACACGCAGTTCAGCCCCCCACGCGCGCATCGCTTCGTTTTTCTCCGGCGAATTGCCTTCCGGGACGTAGACGACCGCACGCAATCCCGCCGCGATGGCAGCGCGGGCCTGGCTCTGGCCGTGGTTGCCCCGCGTCGCGGTTACGATCCCCGGACTTTCAGGATGCGTGCTGCGAACCCAATCAATGAATGTCACCCCGCCCCGCACCTTGAACGCGCCTGTCGGCAGATGGTTCTCATGTTTGACGATGACATCCGCGCCAACCGCCTCCGATAGGAGCGGCCAGCGCAATTGCGCGGACGCAGGGACTGTCAGGTGGACGAGGTCCGCCGCTTCCTGCAATTCCCGGCTCGTGAACATTCTCGGGTCTCCTCGATTTCGACTACCGGTCAACTTCAGACGCCACTAGGTCCGCTTGCCCCCGATCTTCGCGGAATGCGTCGGAACACGCCGCCCCTTGCCTAGATCAGGAACAGCGTGATCGCGGGGAAGGCGACCAGAATGGCGACCCGGACGATGTCCGACCCGACGAAATACATGACCGCACGATAGGTTTGCAGCATCGGTGTCGATCGATCCATCGCGTTTATGACGAACAGGTTCATTCCCACCGGCGGCGTGATCAGCCCGACCTCCACGACGATCAGCACAAGGATGCCGAACCAGATCGCGGTCTGCTCCAGCGCGATGCGGTCCGCCACGGACTGCGTGATGCGGATATCGATCGCCCGCTGCAGATCACGCGGGATCTCGGCCCCCGCAGCGATCAATGCGTCGATCTGCGTCCGGATATCGGGGGCAAGGTCGACGGCCCGCGACAGCGCCTCCCGCGCTGCATCGTGCTGCAGGGTTATGAGGTCCACGAGACCGAAATCGAGGACTGAGATGACCGGGAAGAAGATCGGCACCGTGAGAAGGATCATCGACAGCGAGTCCATCAGGCAGCCGAAGACCAGGTAGAAGACAAGGATGACGATCAGGACCGTGATCGGCGCATAGCCCTGGCTGACCACCCAGTTCGACAACTCCTGCGGGACCTGTGTCAGTGCCAGAAACCCGTTATAGATCGCCGCACCCAGCACGATGAAAAAGATCATTGCGGTCGATTTGGCGGTGACGGTGAAGCTTTCGATGAGCGTCCGCCCCGTCAGACCGCCGTTTATCAGCGCGATGATACCGGTGCCGAAGGCACCGACCGCGGCGGCCTCCGTCGGCGTGAAGATCCCGCCATAGATTCCACCCACAACGGCAAGAAAGACGACCAGAACCGGCCAGACTGCCGCCAGTTGACGGAACCGAAGCGCCATCGGGATCGCGTCGCGCGTGCCCGCCGATGCGGGGTTGAGCCGGACATAGATGGAAATGGCGATGACGTATCCCAAAGCCGCAAGCAGACCGGGCACGAAGGCGGCAAGGAAAAGCTTGGCGATATTCTGCTCGGTCAGGATGGCATAGATTACCAGAACGACCGATGGCGGGATCAGGATTCCGAGCGTGCCCCCGGCTGCCAGTGTGGCGGTCGAAAACCCGCCGTCATAGCCATAGCGGCGCAACTCCGGCAGGGCGACGCGCCCCATGGTGGCGGCCGTCGCCAGCGAAGATCCGCAGATCGCCCCGAACCCGGCGCAGGCCCCGATGGCCGCCATGGCGACGCCGCCGCGCCGGTGGCCCAGAAACCCCTCGGCGGCCTTGAACAGCGCCTGGCTCATGCCGCCCAGCGTGGCGAAGTGGCCCATCAGAAGGAACATCGGGACGATGGAGAGCGAATAGCTGGAGAATGTCGAAAACGTCTCGTTCTTGAGACGCGACAGGGCGACCGTATTGCCGTCCGTCACGAAATAGAGGCCGATCAATCCCGTCACGAACATCGCGAGACCAATCGGGATGCGCAGGAAAATCAGGACCAGAAGGCCGGGAAAGGACCACAGGCCGATCTCGAGGTTGGTCAATGCTCAGCCCCTTCCCACACGAGGATCGTGTCCCCCGTCAGCAGTTCGGCAAGTCGCACCAGCGCCACATAGATCGCCACCAGGGCCGATGCGACGGCACCTGACAGCGCTGCGGCGTAAGCCCACCAGATCGGGAACTGGATCAGATAGGATGTCTCGCCGTTGCCGATCTTGTCGACGGTTCCTTGCCAGAGCTGCAAGGCGATCAGGACCATGACGGCGGCGAAAAGCGTCGACCACAGTGCCGCAAGACATCTGTTAACGCCTGTCCCGAGAAGGTTCGTAAGGATATCGACGGACGCATGACCGCCGCGCAGGTGGGTGAGCGGCAGAAACGCGAAGATGACGAAGGCCATGCCCGCCTCGACCAATTCGAAGTCGCCGTTTACCGGGCCGACCCCCAGGGCAACCAGCGCGTTCGAGAAACCGGAGCCCATGAGGGGATCGGAATGCAAGACGTCACTGAGAAAGCGTCCGGTGATCGACGTGCAGGTCAGAAGGATGAGCACCGTCAGGACCAGCCCGCCCAAGATAGCCATAACCACCGCCAGCGCCTCAATGATCCGTCCCAGCATGTCCAACCCACCTCATGCAGCGGGGCCGCACCATTCGGCACGGCCCCAAGTCACCCGGCCTTTACCATCAGCCCTCGTAGTCTGCCATCAGTTGGCGCGCCTCATCGATCAGCGCCTGGCCGTCGATCCCCTTTTCCGACATCTCCGCAATCCAGCTGTCATAGACCGGTTGCGAGGCATCGACCCAAGCCTGGGCCTCCTCCTCGGTCAGCGTGACGATGACGTTGCCGTTGTCCACGGCGGCCTGCCGCGCGGGACCATCGCTGTCGGACTGCGTGCCGCCAGCGAAGATCGAGAACTCTAGGCCCGAGTTGTCGTCGATCACCTTTTGCAGGTCCGCAGGCATGCCATCGTAGGTGGCTTTGTTCATCGCCAGCACGAAGGTGACGTTGTAGAGGTTATTGCCGTCAAACTCCGTGTGATAATCCACAAGCTCCGGAACCTTCAGCGATGCGGTCACTTCCCACGGTATCGTCGTGCCGTCGATGACGCCCTTTGACAGCGCCTCGGGGACGGCTGGAACGGGCATACCGACCGGCTCCGCACCAAGCGTCTCGAGCAGTTGGTTCACCATGCGTGACGCACCACGGATCTTCAGGCCCTGCATGTCCGCTGGCGTATGGATTTCCTTGTTGGCGTGGATCATGCCAGGGCCGTGGACCCAGGTGCCCAGAATCTTGACGTCCTTGAACTCCTCTTGCATGTGCTCTTCGTACATCTGCCAATAAGCGGAGGACGCGGCGCGCGCATCGCTCACCATGAACGGTAGTTCGAACACTTCCGTCGACGGGAAGCGCCCGGGAGTGTAGCCGACCACAGTCCAGACGACATCGGCGACCCCATCAATCGCCTGATCGATCAGCTGCGGGGGCGAGCCACCCAGCTGCATGGAAGGATACCGCTCGACCTTGATACGGCCTTCGGACGCAGCCTCCACGTTGTCCGCCCAGACGTCGAGGACCAGCTTGGGCACGTTTGCCTGCGCCGGCAGGAACTGGTGCAGCTTGAGCGTCACCTCCTGTGCGACGGCGGGCAAGGCGCTCAGCGCCAGCGCGGCACCGCCCAGAAGACCGGTCAGCGTTCTGCGGGTAATCATGTGTGTCATCCTCCCTGATGATCATCGCGGGACGGCTCCCGCCCATCCTCTGGCTGAAACCTCAACACACAAAGGACTCCATTGCAAAATCAAAAACCCGTCCGGGCGGTCGAATTTGCAGGATGCTTCCACATGGGTCCCGGTTCGTCAGGCGCGGCCTTCGCGCAGCCAAGCCCAAGTGGCAAAACCCGCGGCGAGTAACAGGAAGAGCCAGGCTGGAACCAACGACGTGACCCGCACGTCCGCCGTCAGGTACGCTTCGCGGGGTGTCCACCCGATCCAGCCGCGCCCGGACGCCGCGCGACCTTCGCGGACCGAGCGCAGATCGGGCAGACCATCTTCCAACGCCATCGCACCGCCGCGCCGCGCATCCAAAGCCGCGGCGAGCGGAGCATCCGTCGCAATCGTTTCGACGAATTCCCGCGGAGCTGCAGGACCCAGCCCGATGACCGCCTCGCGGTCGCCTTCGGCCAGGCGATAGAGACCCTGCATCGCACCCGTGAACCGGGCCGTGAACCGTCCGGGCGCTTCTTCGGTCAGCGCAAGCTCCTGCTCGGTGCCGTCCGGCGCGGTCACGGTCACCGTCGCAGGCGCATCGCCCAGCGTGCGCCGCGTCACGACGACTTCCTGCCCGATGGCTGACGCGATGAGCGCCTCCTCCTCAAGCTCGGGTTCGGCCATGAGCCAGTGCGCAAGCCGCCGCAGCAACTCCGCCTGCGGCCCACCGCCCTCAAAGCCGCGATCCCAGAGCCAGACGTGATCCGAGCCCAGCAGGGCCACCCGCCCCGCCTTGATCCGGTCCAGCATCAACAGCGGCTCGTTTCCGATGCCGGTCATGACGACCTCGGCATCCGGTCCGGCCTCGACCTGCACTTGCCTGAACCACCGACCCCACGGTGCGCCGTCAAGGCCGAAATCGGCCGGGAGACCCTCGGTCACGGGATGCTTTTCCCCCAGTTCCGACACTGCTGGCAGATAGCCCTCGTCCAGGACGATGGCCGTTGGCGCGCCCGGCATGATCGGCGCGAGCGGCGACCGATAGATGCTGTCCGCCGTGGCGAAATCCGGACCAGCCGCGATCAGCAGCGCGCCGCCCCGATCAACGTAGGACCGGACGTTCTCCAGATAGATCGAGGGCAAGATCCCGCGCCGTTGATAGCGATCGAAGATGATGAGGTCGAATTCGTCGATCTTGTCGAAGAACAGCTCGCGCGTGGGGAACGCGATCAGCGACAACTCGGTTACGGGAACCCCATCCTGCTTGCCCGGCGGACGCAGGATCGTGAAATGCACAAGATCCACCGAGGAGTCCGCCTTGAGCAGGTTGCGCCACGTCCGCTGACCCGGATGCGGCTCACCCGACACCAAGAGAACGCGCAGACGGTCGCGCACGCCATTGATCTGAATTACGGCCGCATTGTTCCGGTCCGTCAATTCACCCTCGGCCTCGGGCACCCGAAACTCGATGACGTTCAACCCGCCATGGGGCAGCGCCAACGGCAATTGCAGATCCTGACCAACCGGAATCCGATAGGCGCGCGGCTGGCCGCCATCTATGGCGATCACGACTTCCGCGTCCTCGCCCATGGCGGCAGGCACATCTCCCTGATCCTCGATCCGAAGGGTGATGGTGAATTCCTCGTCGAGAATGGCAAAGGCGGGCGCGTTCGCAACGATCAACCGCCGGTCCCAATCTCCGGTCCGTCCGGTGCGCAACAGGTGCAGCGGTGCCGGCAGATCGGGTGCAAGGTCGGCGTCATGCACCTGCCCGTCCGAAATCACGACCGCGCCAGCAACGCGGTCACGCGGCACCTCCGCCAGCAGTTCGGAAAGGGCGGTCATCACTTGGGTGCCGCTGTCGCCCTGCCCGTCGCCGACGCGCGTCACGCGGGTGTCGAGGCCATCGGCTGCGGCGGCCAGCAACAGGCCTTCGAGAGCTGCGGCCGTCTGCGCGCTCCGATCCGACAGGGACTGGCTTGCGCTCTCATCGACCGCAATCAGCAGGATGTCCGAAAGCGGTTCCCGCTCCTCGGTCTGCAGGCTGGGGTTCAGCAAAGCCAGGGTAAGGGCAACCACAGAGGCCGCGCGCAGCCACCAGCCCGGCAAACCCCGCAACGCCGCCAAGAGGCAGAGTGCGAGCGCAAGGCCAGCCAAGGCGGCAATCGCCCAGATCGGCAACATCGGATCAAGGAGGATTTCACGCGCCATCGGTCAATTCCCCAGACGGTCAAGCAGGGCGGGCACATGCACCTGGTCGGATTTGTAATTGCCCGACAGCACATGCATCACCAGGTTCACGCCCCAGCGATAGGCGATCTCCCGCTGTTGCTCGCCCGCAAAGCCACGTCCGATCGGCAGGAGCGCCCGACCGGAGGTGTCGACAGCCCAAGCCGCCGCCCAGTCGTTTGCGCCGATCACCACCGGGGTCACCCCGTCGTTCAGGTTGCGGAACGGCATCCCCTCCACCTGTTCGACGTTCGGGGACGCCTCGACCCAGACGTCACGCGAATTGTAGCGGCCGGGAAAGTCCTGCAACAGGTAGAAGCTTCGCGTCACGACATGATCGGCGGGCAACGGCTCCAGGGGAGGAATATCCAGCGGCGCGGCAAGATCGCGCAGCCGCTGCGACGCGGGCGAGGTAGAGCCGAAACCGCCCAGATCGGCATCGCGGGTATCGAAAACGATCATTCCGCCGCCGCGCAGATAGCGGTTGAGGCGGGCGTAGGCATCCGCGGAGGGGATCGGCTGACGCTCTGTTACCGGCCAATAGAGGAGCGGGAAGAACGACAGTTCGTCTAGCTCGAGGTCAACGCCCCGCGGCGCGACAGGCTCCACCGACGTGCGCGCCGTCAGAACGTTCGACAAGCCTTGCAAGCCCGCGCGCGAGATGTCGTCGATGCGCGCGTCGCCCGTGACGACAAACGCCAGCGAGACCTCCGATGGCACGACCGGTTCCTGCGCCTGCCCAGGATCGGCGGCCACCAGCAAGACTGGCAGAAGCAACGCGACCGCCACGCCGCGACGCAGCCGACCGCCCAGCCACAGCGACGCGAGGATGTCGATCGTCAGCAGTGCGAGGCCAAGGGCCAGAAGATAGGGCATGAGGTTCGTCTCCGGCTGGCGGGCGAGGGTTTCAACGGTCGTTCCCGCAGGCCAGACGGCGGGCGACAACTCCGCCTCCGGTCCGAGGACGTTCACGGCCAGGCTTTGCGTCGGCCCCTCATAGACGCCGGGGGGCAAATCGGCGGAAGGAGTCGGCTCGACAAGGTCTTCGCCCGGCACACCGGCGATGATACCCGCATCCCGAACCGCACCGAACCCGTCGAGAACCACGCGCGGCACCCAGGTCGTGCCCGCAAGGTCCTCGGCCGAGGGTGCCGCTGGACGTGTCGAGACTGCCATGCGCTCCAGCATCTGCACGAACAATCCCGACAGCGGCAGCGTCGACCACTCCGCGTTTGCAGTGACGTGGAACAACACGACCTGCCCCTGCCCCAATGCCTTGCGCGTAACCAGTGGCGTGCCGTCTGCAAGCGCCGCGATGGCCCGGTCGGCCAGCGCCGGATCCGGCTGCGCCATTACCTGGCTCGTGACCGTGACCTCGTCCGGGACGGGCAAGCCGAAGAAGGGGGATTCCGGCTGGAATGGACGCAAGACCTTTGGCTCGCCCCAACTGAGCGCGCCGCCGACAGTGCGTCCGCCCGAGCGCAGGCGAACGGGCAACAAAGGCTCCTCCCGGTCGCGGGCGACATCCGACGCGGCAAGTTGCGGTCCCGCAAAACGCAGCAGCAGTCCGCCGTCCCGCACCCAAGCCTCCACGGTCTCGGCCTCGGCGGGCGACAATTGCGCCACGTCCGCAAAGATCAGAACATCCGGTCCGGCGGGCAGCAGGGTCGTCAGATCGCCTTCGATCAGGTCCGTCGTCCCTTCCAAGGCGCGCCGCAGATAATAGAGCGGAGAGAGCAGATCCTGCGACTCGTCTCCCGCGTCGGTCAGAAGTGCCACCTGACGGCGCGACAGGCTGTCATCGGCCAGCGACACTGCGCCCGCGGATCGAATGCCCGCGATCTCGAACCTTTGGACCCGGTTTCGAAGGTCAGGCGGCAGGGTCAGCGCAACCTCCGCCTCGGTCGCGCCGGCCTCGAAGCGGATCGGCGCGTTCGCGAGCTGCGCCAGAGCGCCGTTGGGAGCGGGTCCGATGACGCGCAGTTCGTTCTCCCGAGCGCCAAGGTCGCCGAGGCGCAGCGCGCGCAGGGTGATTTCCCCATCGGCATAAATTGCCGGGGTCAGCCCCAGAACCGGGCGGTCGCCTTCCAGAACACGCGCCGACAGGACATCCCGCCCCGGACGGTCGAGTCCGTCGGACATCCAGACGACCTCGGCGTTGCCGACATCGAGTCCGGCGAGAGCGTCATACGACGGCTCCCACGCGCGCGGAGAGAGGCCGGGCAGACGCTCGATCCACGCATTTGCGGAGAGAAAGGGAATTTCGTCGGGCAAGGGATCGGTCAATGGAAGGATCGCGGCAACACGCCCCGCGCGGGCAGCATCGCGCAGCATCTCTTCGACCCGCGCGATGCGGGCGGGCCAGTCGCGAGCCGAGGCCCAGCTTGCGTCCATCACGATCAAAAGCGGCCCGGTGCCGGTGCCCGCCGCACGCGGGTTCAGCACCGGGGCCGCAAAACCGACGATGGCGGCCGCCAAGGCCAGCATCCGCAACGCAAGCAACCACCAGGGTGTCGTTGCGGTCTCACTCTCGTCGTCGCGCAAGCCCAGCAGAAGGACGATACCGGGAAATCGCCGCTTGATGGGCGCCGGTGGCACCGCACGCAGCAACCACCACAGGATCGGCAGGGCGATCAGCGCCAGCAGCAACAGCGGCGTGGTGAAGACGAGACCGTTCATCTGCGTTTCTCCAGTGCGGCGTACAGGGCAAGCAGCGCCGCCTCCGCCGTGCCATCGGTGTGATGCAGATGAAATCGCCATCCGGTGCGCGCGCAAAGATCGCGCAGGGCCGCACGGCGCTTGGTCAGCCGGTCGAGGTAGTCCTCCCGCAGACGATCCGCCTTGAGGGTTTCAAAGCGCACGGCACCGGACATGGATTCGAATACGGTTCGTCCGTCATAGGGAAACGCCTCCTCCTCCGGGTCCAGAACCTGAACGAGCATTCCCGTCACGCCCCGGTCGGCGGCAGAAGTCAGGGCTTCGGTCACGGCTTCGGTCGGCCCGAGGAAGTCAGACAGGAACACCGCGCGGCTGCCCATCGGCATGACTTGCGGGCGCGGGGCACCATAATCCGGCACTTCGCCACCTTCCATCAAAGCGTTGGCAATCCGCATCAACTGACCGCGTCCACCGCGCGGAGGCTCGGGCAATTGCGCAAGGCCGACCCTTTCACCGCCCTTTACGGAGAGCACGGCAAGCGCCAGCGCCAGCGTCTGGGACCGGCGCAACTTTGACGGCCGGTCCCCCGTCGCGAAGCGCATCGAAGCCGCGTCATCTACCCAGAGCATCAGGCTCTGTGCCGCCTGCCACTCCGTTTCGCGCACAAAATGACCATCGCCGCGTGCGGACTGCCGCCAGTCGATGGCCCGGCGCGCGTCACCGGGTTGCGCCGAGCGGTACTGCCAGAAGTTGTCTCCGGCACCCGCCCGTTTTCGCCCGTGTTCGCCGAGGAGAATCGTCGCGGCAAGACGCTCGGCCCCGAGCAGCAGCGCGGGCAGACCCCCAGCGGCCTGTTCGGACCGTGCGCGCAGGCTGGCCGGGGTATGAAGCGTCTCCGTGACCAACCGTCAGGCCGCAGCGCGTGCGGTCGTGACCCGCGCGGCGACTTCGTCGATCACCGTATCCAGCACCACGCCTTCGGCTCGTGCAGCGAACGACAGTGCCATCCGGTGCCCCAGAACCGGGCGCGCCAGACGCGCGATGTCGTCGGCATCGGGGGCGAGCCGACCCTCCAGAAGCGCCTGGGCCCGCGCCAGCAGCATGAGCGACTGCGCCGCACGTGGACCGGGACCCCAGGCGACATGCTTGCGCACCATGTCGGATGCCGTCGGATCGTCCGGACGACAGGCACGCACGAGGTCGAGGATCTTGTCGACGATACCGTCTCCAACCGGCATCCGGCGCACCACGGCCTGCGCCGCGATGAGGCCGGTCGCGTCGAAAATCGCCTTCACGGGCGCCTGCGCCGCGCCCGTCGTGGCGAGGATCACCGATCTTTCAGTATCGCGGTCGGGATAGGCGACATCGATCTTGACCAGGAACCGGTCGAGTTGGGCCTCCGGCAGGGGGTAGGTGCCCTCCTGTTCGATCGGGTTCTGGGTCGCGAGGACGTGAAACGGCGCGGGCAGTTTGCGGGTTTGCCCCGCAACGGTCACTTCCCGTTCCTGCATGGCTTGAAGCAGGGCGGATTGGGTGCGCGGCGAAGCGCGGTTGATTTCATCGGCCATCAGAAGCTGTGCGAAGATCGGCCCTTCGAGATATCGAAAGGCGCGGCTTCCGTCCGATCCGGTCTCCAGAACTTCGGACCCGAGAATGTCCGATGGCATCAAGTCAGGCGTGAACTGGATCCGGTTGCCGTTCAGGCCCATGACGGTGGAAAGCGTCTCGACCAGCAGGGTTTTCCCAAGTCCCGGCAGACCCATGAGAAGCGCATGTCCACCCGACAGCATCGCCGCCAAGGCAAGTTCCACCACCCGGTCCTGGCCGATGATGCGGCCCCCGATGGCGACGCGCGCTTCGGCCAGCTTGACCCCGAGGGCCTCGATCTCGTTCAGCAGGTCCTCGGACCTATCCGCGTTTTCCATGGTTGCTTCGCTCCCGCCTGCCTTATGTACATTATAGGTATCGCTGGAACACCAAAGGGCAAAGGGCAATGACTGGACAAGATCGCGTGATCCCATCGGCAACATCCCTCCTGACCGCGGCGAAGAATGCGGCGAACAAAGGCGCGCGCGGCCTGCCGCCTGTGCATTTGTGGAACCCGCCCTACTGCGGTGAGATCGACATCGTCATCAAACGCGACGGCACGTGGTTGCACGAGGGCACACCCATCGGACGCCGCGGATTGGTCAAGTTGTTCAGTTCGATCCTGAAGAGGGAGGGTGATCGCATCTTTCTGGTCACCCCGGTCGAGAAGGTCGGAATCACGGTCGAGGACGCGCCTTTCGTGGCCGTCGATTTCGAAGCGGCGGAAGGCGACATCACTTTCGAGACGAACGTGGGGGATACCGTCACGGCCGGTCCCGGCAACCCGATCCGCGTCGATATGTCCGAGGATGGCGAGCCGTCGCCCTATGTCGAGGTGCGGTCCGGCCTCGAGGCGCTGATAGATCGCAAATCCTTCTACCGACTGGTCGATATCGGCGAGGAGGACGGCGGCAAGTTCGGCCTGCGCTCCGGCGGGATGTTTTTTCCGATAATCGACGCTGCGGCACTCAGGACCTGATCGGCGCGTCCGTGTGCGGACCGGGACTGACGGAACAAATGACGGAGTGCCGCAGCTCATGGCATGATCACACAAACATCTTGGAGGACACCGGAATGTCGATCGAACAGGCAGTCATCATCGGCGCGGGTACCGGCCTGTCGGCATCGCTGGCCCGAAAGCTGGCGGCACGCGGCGTCGGCTTGACGCTGGCGGCGCGCGATCCGTCCCGGCTGACGGCGCTGACCGCCGAGACGGGCGCACGCACGGTTGCCATGGACGGCAGCGACCCGGATGCCATGGCCGCCCTCTTTTCCGATCTGCCGGGCCCCCTGTCGGTCGCGATCTACAACCCGTCTGCCCGCGTGCGCGGCCCTGTCGCCTACCTTGATCCCGATGAAGTCCGCCGGGTCATCGACGTGACTGCGTTCGGCGCATTCCTCATGGGGCAGCAAGCCGTGCGCGCGATGGAACGGAACGAAGCCCCCAAGAAGGGCACCATCCTCTTCACCGGGGCCAGCGCCGGGGTCAAAGGCTTTGCGCAATCGGCGCCCTTTGCGATGGGCAAATTCGCGCAGCGAGGCCTAGCGCAAAGCATGTCGCGGGAGTTGCACCCGAAAGGCATCCACGTCGCCTGGATCAACATCGACGGCTCGATCGCCAAAGGTCCCGGCACCGGGACGGACCAGCTTGACCCAGACGCGATCGCGGACGCCTATATGGGTCTGATCGATCAATCGGCATCCGCGTGGTCGCACGAACTCACGCTGCGACCGATGAACGAAAGCTTCTGACATGGTGCCCGCCCGCTTCGCACCCGCATTGTTCGGTTTCATCCTGTCGGGCCTGATGTCCTGTCTCGTTTCCGGCTTTGCGACCGTTCGCGCAGCCGGATTCGTCGAGGGGGTCTTCGGCCTGTGGATGGGTGCTTGGATCGGGTCGTGGATCATCGCCTTTCCGACCGTTCTGGTCGTGGCCCCCGTCACGCGGCGCCTGGTGAAGCGGCTGACCGCCTCGTCCTGACCCTATTGAAGCGCGGCCATCACGCCGCGCAATTCGGCAAGCCCGCGCAACCGGCCGATCGCGGGATAACCCGGAACGGTTTCGCGGGTGTGATCGTCGAGGATCATCTGGCCGTGATCCGGGCGCATCGGGATCCGCGCATCCTCTCGACCGGCGAGCAAGCGGTTGTTCTGCTCGTGCAGGAGGGCGCGAACGACGGCGACCATGTCCGTCGATCCTCCGAGATGAGTGTCCTCGAAGAATGACGTGGGCACCGTCTCGGCCTCGCGCCGGACGTTGCGCAGGTGGGCGAAATGGATGTGCCTGCCCATACGCTCGACCATCCCCGACAAGTCGACATCCCCCCGCGCCCCAAGTGACCCGGTACAGAACGTGATGCCGTTGGCGGGCGACGGGGCCGCAGCCAGCAGCGCCGCGTAATCGGCCTCGGTCGAGATGATGCGCGGCAGGCCGAAGACATTCCAGGGCGGATCATCGGGGTGACAGCAGAGGCGCATCCCCAACTCCTCCGCGACCGGCACCACCGCCCGCAGGAAATGGGCGAGGTTGGCGCGCAGATCCGCCGCCGAGATCCCGGCGTAGGCGTCGAGGCGGCTGCGAAACGTGTCCAGCGTCCATGCCTCCATCGCGCCGGGCAGGCCCGCGAGGACCGTCGCGCCGATCTGTTCCATGTCGAGCGCGCGCGCGCGCGCCGCAGCCACGACGTCCGGCGTATAGTCCGCCTCGGCTTCCCGGCCCAGAACCTGGAGGTCGAAGGCTGCAACGTCGATCAGGTCGAAGCGTAGCGCCTTTGCCCCGTCCGGCCGCTCGAACGCCAGTTCCGTCCGCGTCCAGTCAAGAGCGGGCATGAAGTTATAGCAGATGGTGCGCAGGCCGGCCGCATGGCAGGCACGCAGGCTGTCCACCCATGTCCCGATATCCCTGTCGCGGGTCTGATCGGCCGTCTTGATCCCCTCGGTGACCGGCAGGCTCTCGACCACATCCCAGGTCATGCCCGCTCCCTCGATGGTCCGCTTGCGCCCGAGCAAGGTTTCGAGCGGCCAGACCACGCCGGGGGGGACGTCGTAAAGCGCGGTCACGATCCCTTCGACCCCGGCTTGCCGGATATAGGACAACGGGATCGGATCGCGCGGACCGAACCAGCGCCATGTCTGTCGCATCATCATCGGGTATGGACCTTGCGAAAGGGTTCGACCGCGCGCCGCGGTGACAACGCCCTCGCCGCCGCCGGGGGGCAGAGAGGTGCAGCTTGCCGCGCGGCCGTTGAGACGGCGATCATGCCGTTGCCGCCTGGGGCGCCATCGGCACGATACATTCGACGGGTATGGCGTCTTGCGTCGGGCATGCGCCAATCGCTAGCAGGTGTCTCAGGCTGCGCCTACCTCCCCCATCGCGATGAGGCTCGCATTTCCACCGGCTGCGGTCGTGTCGGTGCTGATGACCTTTTCGGCAGCGAAGCGGGGCAGGTAGAGCGGCCCGCCAGCCTTCGGCCCGGTGCCGGACATCCCGTGACCGCCGAACGGCTGGCTGCCGACGATGGCCCCGATCTGGTTGCGGTTGACGTAGATGTTTCCCGCGCCCACCGCCGCCGTGACCTTCGCAATCGTCGCATCGATCCGGCTGTGCAGCCCGAACGTCAGGCCGTAGCCGGTCGATCCGATCTCCGTCAAGACATCATCGAGCTTGCCCGCCTCGTAGCGCTTTACGTGCAGGACGGGCCCGAAGACCTCCTTGGTGAGCGGCTCATCGCGGGCCAGTTCGATGATCGTCGGGGCAAGATAGCGACCTTCCGGTGCGTCGCCCTGGAACGTGATCTTGTGCGCGGCCACATGGGACCGCAGCCGGCCCAGCGCCTCATCGTCGATGATCGTGCCGACGTCGGTCGACGGGTCCATCGGATCGCCCAGCTTCAGCGTGGCGGCGGCGCCGGAAATCATCTCGACCATCCGGTCGGCCACGTCGTCCTGCACATAGACGATCCGACAGGCAGAGCATCTTTGCCCGGCAGAGCGGAAAGCCGACATGACGACGTCATCGGCGACTTGCTCGGGCAGGGCCGTTGCATCCACGATCATGGCATTGATGCCACCAGTTTCTGCAATCAGCGGGACGATCGGTCCATCCTTGTCGGCCAACGCCCGGTTGATGGACTTTGCGGTCGCCGTCGACCCCGTGAACGCGACCCCGGCCACGTGCGGCGACGCGACCAGCGCCTGTCCGATGGCCGGACCGCCCGGCGCCAGGATGATCGCATCCTTCGGCACGCCGGCCAGATGCAACAACGCGATTGCCTGCGCGGCGATGCGTGGTGTCTGCGGTGCAGGTTTGGCCACGACCGTATTGCCGACGGCCAAGGCCGCAGCGCATTGACCGAGGAAAATCGCCAGCGGGAAGTTCCATGGCGCGATTGTCAGAAAGACGCCACGACCGCCGACGGTCCAGCGGTTGGCTTCGCCGGTGGGACCCGGCAGAACGCGGGGCGTGCACAGCGGCTCCGCCTCATCGGCATAATAGCGGAGGAAATCGACCGCTTCGCGCACCTCCGCGATCCCGTCGTCGATGGTCTTCCCCGCCTCGCGCGCAAGCGTCGCCATCAGCGCCGGGCGGTTCTGTTCCAGAAGGTCGGCTGCGCGGCGCAGCGCCTGCGCGCGGGTCTGCAC
>JBARXR010000092.1:0-6325 GCA_049647445.1 Jannaschia sp.
TTGCCGGAACCACGAAGGGACACGTTCCGTAGAGGGCCTTGTCCTTCACGGCATCGACCGTGAAAGCGCCCAGATCAGCAAATGTGATCGTTGACAGGCTTGCGTTGTGTTGGTCCGCCCGGAGCCTCGCCCCTCCGGGCTTCTGGGCGATCGAGCCGGGGCGCGTGACGATCGTGTCGAACCTGCGGGATATGCTGGCACCGATGAATTTCGTGACCGCCGTGTTGTCTTTCAGCATCTCGGTATTCCCGCTCAAGTAGGCCGCGACGGGTGCCAGGACCTTGAGCCACGCGGGCGATCTCCCATCGGTGTCCGGGGCAAAGATGACGGATTGAAACAAAAACACCCTCAACGACGGCTGCGCGTCCAACATCGGCCAGAGACACTGGATGAAGGCGATCATCATGCCCGGTTCGTAGCGCTTGCCCGAGGGGCCGCCCGCGCAGCAAATGGCATAGGTCGCACCGTCCAAAGTTTCCTGACGGGCGGTGGTATCTTCAAAGTCGCCCTTGATGACGTTCAGTCTTTCGTCCTGGATCGTCAGTTGTTCCGGCCGTCGGGCCAGCGCATGAACCCTGTAGCCCCTTTCCAGCGCGTGGCCCACGACGTGGCGGCCGGTTTTTCCAGTCGCTCCAAAGACGGCGATCGTTTCGGCGGAGCTGTTTTCTTCGGTGGTCATCAGATCTCTCCTGTCGATCATGGGTTTTCTTCGAATCTCGTTGGGGACCTAGTCGGGGCACGGCATCTCCGCCGCGGTCCAGATCGCCATATCTTCGAGATGGGACGGGTGGCTGCCAGGTGCCGGATCCCGACCGGGACCAGGTTCGAAGTTCCACGTGATGAACGCGGTCAACTCTGCCTCGTGCAGGATGTGCTCCACGAGGCCCGCCGCGTCGCGGCCTCCGTTCCGGGTGTCGCGTGCGACGATGGCCATGCCGTGGGGCCTGTCGGGGTCTGATTGCATACCTCAAAGCGGAACGTTGTCGCTGCCGACGTTGCAGTTCACATAGGGCGGGTGGCGGATGACCGCATGGCCCTGTCCCACGCGGCCAAGCCCTCGACCTCAGCGACCGGGCCACGCTCCGGCAGGCCCGAGGTCTCAAGCTCTGGCCCGGTCCGTGCGCTGGCCAGTGTCGCGAAGCCGCAGAGGATGAGCGGAAAAAGGACGGGTCGCATGATCTTAGTCCTTGGTTCCATGGGCCCGATCCATCACGCCGCTCAGCGTGAACTCGGCGATCACGTCACGGCGGAACAGCAGACCAAGAGCGATCAGTTGGAAGACCATGAACAGGCCGATCCCCACATAGACCGTGGCGGCGGACGCCATGTCCACTGGCATCGGGCTGATGATCTGGGTGATGAGGCCCTGGGAATAGTCGAACGCACCGACGGCGTTGTAGGCGACGAGCAGACCCCAGACGCCCGTGCCCCGCCTGGCCCAGAGCAGATAGATCATCACCGGCAGGATAAAGCCGATGATCGTGTCGCTGAGCCACGGGCCGAACCAGCCGTCCGGTGCCGGGCCACCGTACATCTGCAGTTCGGGCAGGAAGAGGATGGTCTGTGCCCTGAAGATCGTGGCCCCCATCAGGAGCGTGATCGCCCATTTTACACCGGTGTTCATATTGTGTGCCTTTCCATTGGCGTCAGCGCCGCAATCAGCGCGTAGACCGGACCGGCGAAGGCGATAACGACGCGGATGACGTGCAGGCCGAGCCAGGTCGCGCGCACGTTCGCCGCTTCGCCGGCCGAATAAGTGTTCCAGATCATCGGGGTGTTCTGCGGAATGACGTATCCGCTTGCGAAGGCCGTTTTGGCCACGCAGAGCCAGACTGCCCGCATCCAAGGCTTGCGCACCGGTCTGTCGTGCGAGTCCAGCCGGGCGGACAGGACAGGGCCGGTCATCGAGACGAAGCTGAGCGGTATAATGGTGCGGGCGAAGGTCGGGACCTCCGCCCGGACGCCCGCCCGCCGGACCACCGGATCCGTCGCCCGCCATCTGATCCCGAAGAAGCGCAGGACCGGGAGGCTGGCGCATGATGCCAAGACGGCAGAGGCTACGATGGCATCGGTGTTGACCGTCACGCGGTATGTGTCTGGTTTAGCGGTCAAGTGTGGGCTCCCGGGCGGTCTGGTTCGCAAATCGTCACTGAACGGGGATGAAATCCGCGCGCTCGTCGAAGACCACCAGGTTGATGCAGGGTTCAGGTCCGATGCAGAGGTCGGCATGGGGCATATCGGCCGGTTGGTACCAGCTCGACCCGGCGGTCAGGATAGGGCCCTGGTCGGGTTCCGACATCTCCCAGTGCTGATGACGGCCCGCGATGACGAAACCCCAGTAGCCGTCAGTATGTGTATGGGGGATGGCCATGGACTGCCCGGGATCAGTGCGGGACAGGATCGCCGTGGGGATGCCCTGCCCAAAGCCGCCGTAGAGCGTGTAGGCCTCGACGCCGGGAAAGAGCGGCGCGAAGGGGGCATCCTCGATCGGGGTGCGGACCATTAGGTCGGGAAAGCGTTCCTGCGCCGTGGCGGAAAGGCCCGTACCGACCACAAGGGTCAAGCCGAGTGCGATGGTCTTGAGGAATTGGCTGTGCATTTCTTGAACTCCTGGGGTTGATGGCACCGCGCGGTGCCGTTCGGCGGAAAAAGCGCTACTGAACCGGCATGAAATCCGCCGCCGCGTGGAAGACGACGAAGACCTGGCAGATATCGGGACCGAGGCAGTCTTCGGCATGGGGCACGCCACCGGGCTGGAACCAGGAGGACCCGGGAAGCAGGTCCGGCCCGCGATCAGGTTCGGACAGTTCCCAAGGCTGCATCCGGCCCGCCACGACCATCGCCCGGTAGCTGTTCTCGTGGGTATGCGGCAGAACCTCGTAGGTCGCGGGGTCGAGGCGCGAGGTCATCGCCGTGGGCAGGCCGGTGCCGGTCCCGCCGTAAAGCGCGAAGCTGCCGGCGCCGGGGATCGGCAGTGGGGCAAAGGCGACATCGCCGGCAGTGACACGGACCTGTGCGTCCGGAACCTGCGGGTCCTGTGCCAGCGCGGTTTGCGCAAGGCCCGCCGTCAGGATCATGCCAAGGGTGGTAATTCGGCGGATCGGTTCCCATCGTCCGGGTTTCATCGTATGGGCTCCTGTCGGAAAAATGTGCGGTGGAGGTTCAGGCGAATGCGGTACTGTCGCCGAGCGGCAGGGTTCTGATCCGCTGTCAAAGACATCATGGGTTGAGGTCGAACCGCCGGTGATTTGATCGGCGAGGAACATGGCCGGGGATATCCCGCTGCGCGCGCTCGAATTCGGCCAGGGGGCTCTGGTCCGTCGCCGGGACGGTGGTAGCCCTCCTCGACCACGCCGTCGTTGAAATCGGCCGACGATAGGGGTCCGTGATCGACGGAGATGTCGGAGAGCTCCACGTCGCGTTTCTGGGCCACCAGCGTGGCGCGCGTCGTGTGGATACCTTGTCCCATCTCCGCGCGGGGCGTGATGATCGTGATGCCCTCCGCCGTGATCTTGACGTCCGGTGTCAGCGCGGACTCGCGCGGGGGAAGCCCGGCCAGCGGCGGGTTCCCGACGTTCGCGCGATAGGCGCGGACGGCGAAGACCACGTCGCCTGCCACGGCAGCCGAGGCGATCAGGAAGCGGTGGCGTGTGTAGGTGCCGAGCCTGCCCATGCTCAAACCTCCCGGATCATCGTGGCGGCCGAGTGGATCGCGGCGCGAATGCGGGGACAGGTCGCGCAGCGGCGGAGGTTTCCGCTCATCATGGCGTCGATGGCTGCGTCGGTCGGATCCGGGTTGCGGCCCAGCAGATCGAGAGCCTGAATGATCTGACCCGACTGACAGTAGCCGCAGTGCGCGACCTGATGCTCCAATCCAGGCGCACTACACGATCCCGCAGCCGTACCTGACGCCGGTATCCCGAGCCCGTCGCGCGGCGCCCGGAGCAGGGGCGTGTCCTGCTGGAGGTCCACTTGATGCGATGTTCCCGTGACCGCAAGCTGCATGGTCCGCCCCTGTCTGCTTCAGTCCCTACCATGTCGCGTTCCGACCACGTCGGACAACGCGCAGTTCAGCCCAATCGCTTGCGGAGCGTCCCAAGTTGCTTCGTGCGCCGGTCAATCGGGCGCGGGGACCCGATAAATGAAGAACGGGGCCTCGGCCTGCATCTGCTCCAGCGTCGCGGGGCGCGCGAATGTGTCGAGGAAATGGGCAAGTCGGCTATCGGTGAACCAGATGTCGCCGTTCGGGGCGACGCTGACGCTGTCGGCCCAGTCGACGCCCGGGGTGCGCGCAAGGCTGGTCAGGCGTCCATCGGCGGACAGGCGGGTCAGGCCACCGGATTGCACGTCGGTCAGGATCACGTTCCCCGCGCCATCCATCTCGATACCGTCGCTCGGCGGCGCTGCTCCGATCACCTCGACCGCCGCCGCCACCATGTCGGGCGTGGCAGCCGGATCGCGCAGGATGGCGGTCGGCACGCGGTAGACCGTGTCATGGGTCATGGCCTTGTAGATAAGCCATTGCCCGTCGCCCGACAGCGCGATCCCGTCGACGCCAACCTGGAAGGTGACGAGCCCGAGGAACAGCCGGAAGGGCGCGCCGTCGGGCAGCGTGATCGTGCGGTTCTGAGGCGCGGTGGAAGGATGATCCTCCAGCACGCGTCGAACCGTGCGGGTTTCGACATCCAGCACCACGAGCGCCGCAGGCGTGATCCGCAGAAAGCCGGGATCGGCGAGGTAGATCGTGCGGCCATCGGGCGCGACCCGCAGGTCCTGAGCACCAAGGGATGTCCCTTCGGGGAATTCGAGGTCGAAGCCGATCTCGCCGCTGTCGGGGTCGACCGCGAGAACCTCGGTCGGCGCGCCCGATGTGCTGCCGGGGCGCACAGCCCAGATATGCCCGTCTGGTCCAACGGTTATGCCAAAGATGTCGTGCAGACGGTCTCCGAGATCCGGTGCGACGGGGACTGCTGCGCCGTCTCGCCATTCGAAAAGAACGTGCGCGGCGTGGTCCTGCGGACGATGCAGAGGGTGATAGGTGAAGAATACGCGCCCATCGGTGCCCACGGCCACCATCCCGGGGGGCAGGGGCAGTGCGATTTCCGCGACCGCCTCCGCCACCGGTTCGTCCGACAGGCCTGGATAAGACGCACCCATGCCAAGCAAGAGCTTGATGACGAGCAGGCCGGCGAGAACGATCGCAATGACGCCGGCCACGAAGATGGCGACATACCTTTTCCATCTCCGAGCGTGAATGATCGCCTGCATGAAGAAGCCCTTATTCTGGCAAGGCCACGCTGTTCCCGGCCGGTCTCGGCTGTCTTCTGGATGCGTCGGTTTGCGTGACGGAGTTTATGGAAGGGACGGGCAGGAAAGAAACTTGCGGAAAGGCCCATTTACTTGCAGATCGTCTCAAAAGACTTGTCACGCAGCCCGGCACGAATGCGGATTGGCCATCTTCTCTCTGGAAGGGTCTCGCGGTTGAAAGCCATACAACACCCCGAGTTCTCGACCGCTGTTCTGTTGGGGGTGATTTGCAAGTTGCTGGATCTTGACCCTGCGAAAGTCGTCGCCGACGTGGGGCTGCTTCAACGCATCGTCACCGGGCACGGGGTCTTGGTCGCCAAGGACGATTTCTTTCTTCTCTGGGACACCATCGTTCGCCTAGGGCACCGCCCCGATTTCGCGGCTTTCGTCCGTCGGGCGCTGGCGAACGGGGCGACATCCCCGGTCTTCTTTGCGCTGTCCTGCGCGCCGAACCTGAAGACGGGCTTCGAACGCTTTGCCCGCTTCAAGCATGTCTGCGGGCCGTTGGGCATGTCGGTCCGGCTCCACGACAAAACACTTCGGATCAGGCTCGTCCCCCTCCGCGCCGACGGACGTATTCGTCCGAGCATCGCCGGTCCGATCCTGACTTTCTGCACGAAAAGGCGCTGTCCTGCACGGGCAGGACGCTTGTCCCCGATGCGGTGTGTTTGCCGGCATCTTCCGATCCTCGTCGCGATCTTGCAGATGCGTTCGGCGTCGCGCCGACCTAAGGCGAGCCGGAGCTGGTTTATTCGGCGCTGGATGCAGAATGTCGGTTTGTTTCCGAGAACGCGGAACTATGGACCGCGATGGAAACGGATCTGATGGCCCTCGTTTCGGCCTCGGACAAATCCACGCCTCTCGCAGATCGCGTCAGGTCTTGCCTGATCGAGGCAATCACAGAAGGCGACCCGTCCATCGCATTCGTTTGCGAGCGCCTGGCCAAGAGCCGAAGCAGCCTGCTGCGAGAGCTTCGGGCGCACGGAGAGACCTTTCAGGGTTTGCTGGAAGATACCCG
>JBARXR010000093.1:0-2729 GCA_049647445.1 Jannaschia sp.
TTTCAGCCGCCACCCCGGCCAGCGCGATAAACCCGACGGCCACCGCAACCGACATGTTGAAGCCCATGAACCACATGAGCCAAATGCCACCGACCAGAGCGAAAGGCAGCGACAGCATCACGATCAAGGTTTCCGTCAGGCGGCGGAAGTTTAGGAAAGCAGCAGAAAGATCAGCGCCAGCGTCAGCGGCACAACAGTGGCCAGCCGCTGTTTCGCGCGTTCAAGGTATTCGAACTGACCGCTCCAGCCCAAAGAATAGCCGGGTGGCAGAGTGACGGAGGCCGCGACCGCCGCCTGAGCTTCGGCCACATAGCCGCCAAGATCGCGTCCGACGATATCGACAAAGATATATACGGCAAGCTGTCCGTTCTCGGTGCGGATCGACGTAGCTCCGCGGGTGCGTTCAATGGTGGCCACGTCCCCCAGCGGAATGGTGCCACCGCCCGGCAGTGCAACCTGAACCTCGCGCCCAATCGCCTCCGGATCAGACCGCAGTATCGCCGGATAGCGCACTGCGACGTCGTAGCGCTCGCGTCCCCCGACGGTCTGGGTGATGGCCTTGGCCCCCAACGCCATGCCGATTACCTCTTGCACATCCTGCACCGACAGACCGTAGCGGCCAAGCGCTGTACGGTCCGGGGTGATGTCGAAGTAATAGCCGCCGATCACCCGTTCGGCATAGGCGCTGGTCGTTCCGGGCACCGTTCGTACCACGGCTTCGACCTCACGGGCGACCTTTTCCATCTCGGTCAGGCTGGTGCCGAAGACCTTGATCCCCACAGGCGTGCGGATGCCGGTGGACAGCATGTCGATGCGCGCCCGGATCGGCATCGTCCAGGCGTTCGATACGCCGGGAAATTGCAGGGCGGCATCCATTTCCTGCCGAGGCTGTTGATTTCCACTCAGAAGCGACTCGGGCAGGCATATAATTTCCATTGAGGGGGCATCGTTGAGTGAACCCCAAATCGACTGGTCAACTCGCTGACCGTCTCTTCGCCCTTCAGCGCCTCTAATGCGACCTTGGTCTTAAATTCTGGGCGATGCTGCTTCCGTTTCGACATGTCAGATCTCCTTCGTGTTGAAGATCAGCAGACTACAAATCGCAGCTTACGCCAGTGTCCGAATTTCGGGGAGAATCTCAGACGCTATCACTCGCCTGTCGAAAATCTCAAAATTACTGACCTCACATTTTTGTGATATTAAATTGGTTGAACCTCCAGTGGGTGAAGGTTGTAGAAACCGGAAAATTTTAGTTTGAGGGTAGTGGAATGAAGTTTGTAAAAGATGCGGCTATCTCGCGGCGCGGTATCCTGCTTGGAGCAGCGGCGAGCGGCCTCACTCTGAAAGCGGGCACCGCATTTGCCCAAAACACGCCTCCGCTAGCATCACCGGTTGTACGTAGGAACTCGTCCGGTTTTGCTGTCGCGAATTGGGAGGATCACTTCGACAACCTGAAACATGGGGTAATACTCTGCGATATAGATTCCCGAGCGGTGCAGTATTGGTCCGAAGACCAAAGCGTTTATAAGCTTTATCCTTCCAGTGTGCCTGAGTCCGAAGATCTTACCAAACGCGGGTACACTAGCGTGATCAAAAAAGTGGAGGGACCAAGCTGGCGCCCAACTCCTTCAATGAAAATCCGCAATCCTGAATGGCCCGACTACTTTCCACCTGGTCCTGATAATCCTTTGGGCACGCACGCTCTCTACCTGTCATGGCAGTATTATCGCGTCCACGGGACAGGAGACACGCGGAAGATTGGCCGCCGATCATCAAATGGGTGCATTGGTCTTTATAACGAACATATCAAAGAATTGTTCGCTTTGGCCGAAGTAGGAACACAAGTGAAACTGTTTTGATTCCGCATGACTTGTTAAAGTCTGAGCTCGTGTACCAGGGCTCATTCTACGTCCACTATCCGAAAGCCATAGCCTCATGAAACGAAGAAAATTCGTCCTTGCAGCCGGGGCTGTCGGGGCTTTGGGCAGTCAACCGGTTTCAGCTCATGTAGTGCTGCCAAAGTATGATTTGCCGCCGGAGTACCTGCCTCAAATAGTAAGCATCCCAGGAGGCGCTGATCCCTACGAAATTCATGTTTTCCCAAGCCAGTTTGCCCTCTTCTGGACCCAACCTGACAACACTGCAATTCGCTATACCGTTGGGATCGGTCGCCCGGGTCTTTATGAGGCAGGCGAATTCTATGTTGGGGCAAAGAAGGAATGGCCCAGCTGGACACCGACCCCGGGCATGTTGCGTCGTGAGCCTCAGAAATATGGGCCGTTACGGAATGGAATGCCTGGCGGTCTGAGCAACCCTCTAGGTGCGCGGGCCCTCTACCTCTTTCAACCGGGTCGCGGCGATACCTTTTTGCGTGTGCATGGCACAAATGACCCAAGCACTATCGGCCGTGCAGTCTCAAACGGGTGCGCCAGATTGGTGAACGATCAGATTGTCCAATTTTATGATAAAGTCCCGCTGGACACGCGTGTGATCCTGTATCCCGCAACTTAGAATACTGCCTTGGCGAGATCAGCGTGTTTTTGATAGCTTTTCAGCAGAAGATTTTCTGGGGAAGATAACTCAATCACCCCCGGATACCCCCCAATCCTAGGAAGGATTCAAGATGTTATTAGCGCGACGCGGCCTGTCGAAAATTGTTCTTGCAACAGTATTAGCAGCATTTCCTGTTACTACTGTGGCCGCACAAGAACTCAATGAAGCAGATATCA
>JBARXR010000094.1:0-11313 GCA_049647445.1 Jannaschia sp.
CCCCGGTGCGGAGCGGTACTACAAGGAACGTGGCTGGATGTGATCCGGCTCCGGACCTGATTGGCGGTGCAGCGGATCTTCGGGGCCGCTGCACCGCACCTCACCAACGACATGATGAGCCCCTCAAGGGGCCGGCAGGGGGATGACATGACGAACGATCCGAACCAGCAGCAAGCCGCCGCCGTCGAGAATGCCGCCGCCGGTCGGGGGGGCCTCAGCCAGGAAGAACTGGACGCACTGGTCGCGTCCTCGGACACCGGCGGACGCGGGGCCACCGGGACAGTCGGCCTGTTCCTGACCGGCGTCGCGCTGGGCTGGTCCCTGTTCCAGCTCTGGATCGCGTCGCCCATTCCGTTCATCGTCGGCTGGGGCGTGTTCAACGACACCGAAAGCCGTTCGATCCACCTTGCCTTCGCGATCTTCCTCGCCTTCGCCGCCTTCCCGGCGGCCCGCACGAAATTTCAGCTTGGCCTCGGGATCGTGGTCCCCATCGTCCTTGCGTTCCTCTTCATGACCGGGGCCAAGGATGGCACGACCGTCTGGTGGATCCCTGTCATCGCCGCGGCCGTCGTGGCGGCCATCGTCCTCGGATCCCCCAAGGATCGCGTGCCGATCTGGGAATGGGCACTGGCCGTGGTCGGCGCGATGGCGGCACTCTACCTTTATGTCTATTACCGGGACATCGCGGGCCGCGTCGGCGCGCCGATCCTCCAGGATTTCGTTGTCGCCGTGATCGGCATCATGCTGCTGCTGGAGGCGACGCGCCGCGCGCTTGGCCCGGCGCTGATGATCGTGGCCTCGGTCTTTCTCGTTTACACGGTTCTTGGGCCGTACATGCCCGGCATCATCGCCCACAAGGGCAACTCCCTGTCGGAAATCGTCAACCACCAGTGGATCACGACCGAAGGCGTGTTCGGGATTGCCCTGGGCGTGTCGACGTCGTTCGTATTCCTGTTCGTCCTGTTCGGCTCGCTGCTCGACCGGGCCGGCGCAGGCAATTACTTCATTCAGGTCGCCTTCTCGCTCATGGGCCACATGAAGGGCGGACCGGCCAAGGCAGCCGTCGTGTCCTCGGCCATGACGGGCCTCATCTCCGGGTCCTCCATCGCGAACGTCGTCACGACGGGCACGTTCACCATCCCGCTGATGAAGAAGGTCGGGTTCAGCTCGGAAAAGGCGGGCGCGGTCGAAGTCGCGTCGTCGGTCAACGGCCAGATCATGCCGCCCGTGATGGGCGCCGCGGCCTTCCTGATGGTCGAATACGTCGGCATCCCCTATTTCGACGTGGTCAAACACGCCTTCCTGCCTGCCGTCATCAGCTATATCGCGCTGGTCTATATCGTCCATCTCGAGGCCCTGAAGGCCGGGATGGAGGGTCTGCCCCGCGCTTATACGCCGAAGCCCATCGTGCAGCGCCTGATCGGCATCGCGTTCACCGTTGCCCTGATCTGCGCGATTTCCTTCGCCGTCTATTACGGCATGGGCTGGATCCGGCCCGCGTTCCCGAATGTGGCAGGTTATATCATCTTCGCGTTCCTGACGGCGGTCTATGTCGGCCTGCTCTACGTCTCGTCCAAGGAAGCTCCACTCAAGCTCGACGATCCCAATGCGCCCGTCACCTCCCTGCCCCTGCCGGGACCGACGATCCGCTCGGGCCTGCATTTCATCCTGCCGGTCGTCGTGCTGGTCTGGGCACTGATGGTGGATCGTCTGTCGCCGGGTCTGTCGGCGTTCTGGGCGACGGCGTACATGGTGTTCATCCTTCTGACGCAACGCCCCCTGACCGCGATTATGCGCGGCGAAGGTGCAATCGGTCAGGCCGTGACCCAAGGCGGAAAAGACCTGATCGACGGGCTGGAGACCGGTGCGCGCAACATGATCGGTATCGGCATCGCCACCGCGACCGCAGGCATCATCGTCGGTGCAGTCAGCCAGACCGGTGTCGGATCGGCGCTGGCGGATGTGGTCGAGGTCCTGTCGGGCGGCAATATCCTCGCCATCCTGTTCCTGACGGCGATCCTGTCGCTGATCCTCGGGATGGGCCTGCCGACGACGGCGAACTACATCGTCGTCTCGGCCCTGCTGGCCCCGGTGATCGTCACCCTGGGACAACAGAACGGGCTGATCGTGCCGCTGATCGCGGTGCACCTGTTCGTCTTCTACTTCGGGATCATGGCGGACGTGACGCCCCCGGTGGGCCTGGCCAGTTTCGCGGCGGCCGCCGTGTCCGGCGGCGATCCGATCAAGACGGGCGTGGTCGCGTTCTTCTACAGCCTGCGCACCGCGGCCCTGCCGTTCCTGTTCATCTTCAACACGGAACTGTTGTTGATCGACGTGACGTACGTGCAAGGCATCTTCGTCTTCATTGTCGCGACCGTAGCGATGCTGCTGTTCGCGGCGGCGACGCAAGGGTGGTTCATCGCCAAGAACCGCATCTACGAGACGGTCGCCCTGTTGCTGATCGCCTTCACGCTGTTCCGGCCCGGTTTCTGGATGGACATGGTCTATCCTCCGTATGCGGAGGAACCCCCGACCGAAATCGCCGCCGCCGCCCTGGCGACGCCGGTGGGCGAGGACCTGCGATTGCGGGTGTCGGGCGTAAATGACCTGGGCGACCCGATCGAATTCGTGGCTCTGTTGAACATTCAGGAGGGCGCGACGGGCGAGGAACGTCTGGAGGCAGCCGGCCTGATGTTCCGCGACGAGGGGGACAGCCTGCTGATCGACGACGTCGCCTTCGGCAGCCCGGCCGAGACGGCGGGTCTCGACTGGGATCAGGAGGTCCTGCGGGTTCTGCGCCCGGTAGGACAGCCGACAAAATACCTGATGTTCCTCCCGGCCCTGCTGCTGCTCGGTCTGGTGGTCTTCCTGCAGCGCGGTCGCAACACGCGCGCCGGTCGCAAGCCCGCTGCGGCATAGAAAGGACATCCCATGTTCAACTGCGTCCTCCTGACCGTCGATTTGAACTATCCGAAGTCGTGGGAAAAGGCCCTGCCGCAAGCGCTAGAGCTGTCGCGCGCCGGCGGCGGCACCCTGCACATCATGTCTGTGGTGCCCGATATGGGGACGCCGCTTGTCGAAGGGTTCTTCCCGGAGGACTTCGAGAAGAAGGCCGTGGCGGCCGCTAGCGAGGCGCTCGACGCGCTCGTGCAGGCCAACGTGCCGGCAGGGGTCGCGGTAAAACAGCACCTGGCGTTCGGAAAGATCCACAAACAAGTTCTCAAGACGATCGAGGAGATCAAGTGCGATCTTGTCGTGATGGCCTCCCACAAACCGGACCGGGTGCGCGAGTTCCTGGTCGGCTCCAACGCCGACCGTGTGGTGCGCAGATCACCGGTTTCCGTTCTGGTGGTGAGGGCGTAAGGCATGCGTGACAAGCGGATCGAAACGCCCCGGCCGGGGCGGCTCCGCGTTCACGGAGATTTCTTGACATGACCCCATTCGCAATCGCCGGCGTGCAAATGTACGTCAACGCGCTTCAGCCCAACGTCGAAGGCATGATGCAGCGTCTCGACGTGCTGATGATGCGCTTTCCCTGGACGCAGATGGTGCTGTTCAGCGAGCTGGCCCCCTTCGGACCGCTGGAAAAGTTCAAGCTTCCCCCCGAAAACGACATCATCGACCGCTTCTGCGAGGCCGCGCGGCGCCACAGGATCTGGCTGATCCCCGGTTCGATGTTCCTCACCAGCCCCGAGGACGGCGAGGTCTACAACACCTCGCTCGTCATCAATCCCGACGGCGAGATCGTGCGTCGCTATGCCAAGATGTTCCCCTTTCGGCCATATGAAGCCGGCATCGCGGCCGGAACCGACTTCTGCGTGTTCGACGTGCCGGACGTGGGCCGCTTCGGACTGTCGATCTGCTATGACATGTGGTTCCCGGAGACGACGCGCCAGTTGACCGCACAAGGTGTCGAAGTGCTTTTGCATCCCGTCCTGACCGGGACGACCGACCGCGACGCAGAGCTTGCGATCGCGCGCGCCACGGCCGCGCAGTTCCAGTGCTACGTCATCGATGTGAACGGTCTGGGCGCGGGCGGCGTGGGCAAGTCGCTGGTGGTCGACCCGACCTCGCTGGTCCTGCACCAGTCGGCGGGACAGGAGGACATGTTCCCGATCGAGGTCGACCTGTCGATGGTCCGCCGCCAGCGCGAGACGGGAATGAAGGGCCTGGGCCAGGTTCTCAAGAGTTTCCGCGACCGCTCCGCAGATTTCAGCGTCTACGACCGCAACAGCGGCGTGGACAGCTATTTGCAGACGCTTGGACCGCTGGAGGTGCCGCAACAGGGATCGCGGGCCGGGTTACACGTGGATGTGCCTGCAACCGCCGAGGCGGAAGAACTGGATCGCGAGCCGCGTATGGGCTTCGGGATCTCGCCCGCGATGGGCAAGACGACGGCCGTCTGAACGGACCGGCACGGCGGCGCGGTGCGCCACGTGTCCCCTCGTTCGACGGCCCCGAATGGGAGAACGACCGATGGATTCCGTCAGCGACTATTATTCCGCGACACAATTGCGCTCCGACCGCTGGAGCGCCCTGCGCGAGGCGGCGGGCGCGATTTGCCGGGATGCCAAACCCAAGGACATGGCCAAGCTCAAGACCCGCATTGCCGACCTCTTCGCATCGCTCGCCGTGATCGAGCCCTATTGGGCGTTTCCGGGCATGGCCGCCTTCGACCACATGCGCCGACAGTTCGAGCACGCCAATTACGACGACCTGTCGTTCACCGTGCACCGTGTCACGCGCGCCCTGACCACAGGCGCCTATCGCCGCCGCAGCATTCCGCTTGACCGCGATATGGTGGATGACGACGAGCATAACGACGAAGCGATGCTCTCACCCGAGGCACGCGCGATGACGCGCCCCTATTTCGAGGTGCTGATCGTCGACAACGTCACCGACCATCAGGAACGCTGGCTCAAGAGCAACGTGACCCGGATGCGCCGCCCCGAAGACCCGTTCCATTACGAGGCCGTCGTGGTTCCAAGCCTCGAGGACGCGCTGATCGCGGTGCTGTTCAACCACAACATACAGGCCATCGTGGTGCGCCCGGGCCTCGTGCTCAAGTCGAAGAACGACAATGAGATCCTCAGCAAATACCTCAGAAATGCGAGTGGGCCTGATGATATCGAAACGATGTCGCCGGAAGACTATGGCCCGGAACTCTGCCGGCTGATCCAGCGGGTCCGGCCCGAACTAGATGCCTATCTTGTGACCGAACGCTCGGTCGAGGATATCGCAGGTCTGGACCTCGGCATCTGTCGCCGCGTCTTCTACAATCAGGAAGACTTCATGGAGTTGCACCTCAACATCCTGCGGGGTGTGGCGGCGCGCAACAAGACGCCATTCTTCACCGCGCTGGTCGAATATTCCAAGCAACCCACCGGCGTGTTCCACGCGATGCCGATCAGCCGGGGCAAGTCGATCAGCCGGTCGCACTGGATCCAGGACATGGGCGCCTTCTACGGGCCCAACATCTTCCTCGCCGAAACCTCCGCCACATCCGGCGGGCTGGACAGCCTGCTGGAGCCGCATGGCCCCATCAAGGAAGCGCAGGAACTCGCCAGCCGGGCCTTCGGCTCCAAGCAGACGTTCTTCGCCACCAACGGCACCTCCACCTGCAACAAGATTGTGACGCAGGCCGTCGTACGGCCCGGCGACATCGTTCTGGTCGATCGCGACTGCCACAAGTCGCACCACTACGGCATGGTTCTGGCGGGGGCTGAGGTGGTCTATCTCGATAGCTACCCGTTGAACGAATACTCGATGTACGGGGCCGTCCCGCTCAAGGAAATCAAGCACCAGCTGCTGGCGCTCAGGGCCGCGGGCAAGCTCGACCGGGTGCGGATGCTGCTCTTGACCAACTGCACCTTCGACGGGCTCGTGTACAACGTCGCCCGAGTGATGGAGGAGTGCCTCGCGATCAAGCCCGACCTCGTGTTCCTCTGGGACGAAGCGTGGTTCGCCTTCGCCAGGTTCAGCCCGACCTATCGCCAGCGGACCGCGATGCGCACGGCCAACAACCTGCGCAAGCGGCTGCGCACGGACGACCATCGCGCGGCCCATGCCAAGCAGCAGAAGATTCTGGCCGATGCGCCCGACGACGTCTGGATGAAGACGCGGCTGGTGCCGCCGCCCGATGCCCGCGTGCGGGTGTATGCCACGCAATCGACGCACAAGACGCTGACGTCGCTGCGCCAGGGCTCCATGATCCACGTCAACGATCAGGACTTCAAGGGAGAGGTCGAGGCCTCGTTCCACGAAGCCTACATGACGCATACCTCGACCTCGCCGAACTACCAGATCATAGCCTCGCTGGACGTCGGCCGCCGCCAGGTGGAACTGGAGGGGTTCGAATTCGTCCAGCGGCAGATCGAGGCGGCCATGTCCATGCGCCGCGCGATCAGCAGCCATCCGCTGCTGCAGAAGTACTTCAAGGTGCTGACGGCGGGCGACATGATCCCCAACGAATACCGTCAGAGCGGCGTGAGCAGCTATTTCGACGACGAACAGGGCTGGACCGATATGTGGGACTGTTGGGAGCAGGACGATTTCGTCCTGGATGCCACCCGCGTCACCCTTGCCGTCGGTGGGACAGGGTGGGACGGAGATACCTTCAAGACCCAGATTCTGATGGATAAATACGGCATCCAGATCAACAAGACTTCGCGCAATACGGTCCTTTTCATGACCAACATCGGCACCACGCGGTCGTCGGTCGCCTATCTGATCGAGGTGCTTGTCGAGATCGCCAAGGAACTCGACGACCTGCTGGACGATGCGTCAAAGATGGAACGGCTGTCGTTCGACCGGCGGGTCAAGAACCTGACCGAACACTATCCCCCGCTGCCCGATTTCAGCCGGTTCCACGATGCCTTCCGCCCCGATGACGCGACCCCCGAGGGCGATATCCGCTCGGCCTAGTCCCTCAGCTATGATGAGAAGAACTGCGACTACCTTGACCTCGACGGCTCGTTGCAGGAGGCGCTCGACGCGGGGCAGGAGGTTGTCTCGGCCAGCTTCATCATTCCCTACCCGCCCGGCTTTCCCATCCTCGTGCCGGGACAGGTCATCAGCCAGGAAATCCTGTCGTTCATGCGTGCGCTCGATGTCAGCGAAATCCACGGCTACCGTGCCGATCTGGGCCTGCGCGTGTTCACGCCCGAGGCCCTCGCATCACGGCCGCAAATGAAAACCATCCGCCCCGCCGCCGAATAGGAAAAGGACGTCACCATGCCAACAGTGCTCAAGAACATCTCGGAAATCCGCCGGTTCTTCCACCGCAACGAGGACCCGATCTATTTCATCTCGGCGACGAACTTCAACCTTCTGGGCCTCGACGAATGGGTCAAGAATTTCAAGTACATCTGCTATATCGACTGCTACGGCGGCAAGCATCCCAACGTATTCTGCCCCTCCGAACAGCCGCACGCGGAATTTCAGTCGATCGAGGACATCAACAACTATCTGCTCCAGCACAAGGAAGTCATCGACTTCATCAAGCGGCGCGGCGGCAAGCCGAAATTCGTGTTCCTGATGTTCGACGAGGAAACCGAGCGGCTGTCGAAGGAGTTGGGAGCGGACGTCTGGTTCCCCAAGGCAAAGCTGCGCACCGACATGGACAACAAGATCGAAACCGTCCGGATCGGCAACAAGGCGGGCGTGCCCTCGGTTCCGAACGTGCTGGCGGAGGTTAAATCCTACGAGGGCCTGCGCGCGACCTGTGAAAAGGCCGGGATCGGTCACGATCTGGTCCTGCAATCGGCCTTTGGCGATTCAGGTCATACGACGTTCTTCATCAAGTCGGAGGCCGACTTCCGCCGCCACGAGCATGAGATCGTCGGAGAGGGCGAGATCAAGATCATGAAGCGCATCGACTGCCGTGGTTCGGCCATCGAGGCCTGCGCCACCAAGGAAGGCACCATCGTCGGCCCGCTGATGACCGAGTTGGTCGGCTTCAACGAACTCACGCCCTATCGCGGCGGCTGGTGCGGCAATGAAATCCTGTCCACCGCCTTCCCGCCCAAGGTTCGCGAAAAGGCCCGCGACCTTACGTTCAAGTTCGGCGAGCAACTCCGCAAGGAAGGCTATCGCGGCTATTTCGAGCTGGATTTCCTGATCGACAAGAAGACCGGCGACCTGTGGCTCGGCGAATTGAACCCGCGCATAACCGGCGCGTCGTCGATGACCAACCACGCGGCCTTTGCCCACGCGGACGCGCCGCTGTTCCTGTTTCACCTGTTGGAGTTCAGCCGCAAGAAATTCGATCTGGACGTGGATGAGTTGAACAACCGCTGGGCCGACCCGGACATGATCGACAGCTGGTCGCAGATGGTCATCAAGCACACCGCCGACACCGTCGACATCTGCACCGAAGCGCCCGAAACCGGCATCTACAAGATGCTGGAGGACGGCCGCGTGGTCTATGACCGCTTCGATTATCACCGCCGCGCCGTCGAGAGCGAGAACGAGGCTTTCTTCCTGCGCATCCTTCAGCCCGGAGACTACCGCTACGAGGGCGCCGATATCGGCATCCTGGTGACGCGCGGCAGGTCCATGACCAAGGGGTTCGACCTGAACGAGCGGGCCAAGAAGTGGATCCACGGCATCAAAAGTCAGGTCGATGGCAAGGCGCTGCCGGTGGCGAATGCGGGTCCGGCCATCGCGGAACCCGCGTTCAAGATCATGTAGGGATGCTGAATGCTGTGGCGCGCCATCAATGAAGATCAGCCCGGCCCGAAATGGGCCGGGCTTTTCGCGGAATACTGGCCCGACTATCGCAAGTGGTGGCTCAAGGAAGGCGACGCCGCGCGGCCCAGCTATCTTGAGTGCCGACGCGCGCTGACCACGCACATGCCCGAGATACGTCCCCTCTACGAGGAGCTGTGCGATTTGGCGGGCGGCGGCGATCAAGCCGCGCGCTTCCTCAGCTTCTATTGCCCGCCGCCGTATCTTTCCGGATGCTCCCAAGCCATCTGGCCCGGGGAAGAACCAGTTCTGGTCCGAAACTATGACTACAACCAGAATGCCTTCGACAGTCTTGTCCTGTCGACCGGATGGCAGGGACGCCGCGTGATCGGCACCTCCGACGGCCTCTGGGGATTGGTCGACGGCATGAACGACGCGGGGCTTGCGATTTCGCTGACCTTCGGCGGGCGGCGGGTCGTCGGCACCGGCTTCGGCGTGCCGCTGATCCTGCGATATGTGCTGCAGACGTGCACCACGGCGGAGGAGGCCGGCACCGTGCTGGCGCGCATTCCGACGCACATGAGCTATAACGTCACTGTCCTTGACGCGAAACGCCATTACCTGACGGCGATGATGGCCCCTGACCGGCCAGCGATCATCACCCACGCCGCAGTCGCGACCAATCATCAGGAACATGTGGAGTGGGTCAGCCATGCGCGCTTCACGGCGACCGTGGAGCGAGAGCGTTTCCTGCTGCAACGTCTGACGCTGCACCGCGACCCCGAGGAAAAGTTCATCGGTGCGTTCCTGCGCCCGCCGCTCTATTCGACCGCCTTCGACGTCGGGTTCGGGACGCTTTACACCGCCGTCTATCGCCCCCGATTGCGCCAGATGGAAGTCCGCTGGCCCGGTACGATCTGGAGCCTGAACATGGACGACTTCCAGGAGGGGGGCCGCCGCGTGCAGATCCCCGGCGCGGCATGAGCCACGGCATGTCCCACATCTTTCCCCGCCATACCAAGCAACAACCGCCGACGGCAGTGCGGGGCGAAGGCTGCTATCTGTGGGATTCCGCCGGCAGGAAATACCTCGACGCATCGGGCGGGGCCGCCGTTTCCTGTCTCGGCCACGGCGACCGGACCGTGATCGACGCAATCAAGGATCAACTCGACAAGCTGGCCTATGCCCATACCGGCTTCCTGACGTCTGAACCCGCTGAAACCCTCGCTGACCTGCTGATCGAACATGCGCCGGGGGACCTCGACCGGGTGTACCTCGTGTCCGGCGGGTCGGAGGCGATGGAGGCGGCGCTGAAACTCGCCCGCCAGTATTTCGTCGAAATGGGTCAGCCGTCCCGCGGGCGCATCATCGCCCGCAAGCAAAGCTACCACGGCAATACCATGGGCGCGCTGTCGGCAGGCGGAAACGCATGGCGGCGCGCGCAGTTCGGCCCGCTCCTGATCGATATGAGCCACATCGACCCCTGCTACGATTACCGCCTGCGCCACGATGGCGAGAGCCCGCAGGACTACGGCATCCGCGCCGCTGACCTTTTGGAAGCGGAGATCCTGCGCCTCGGGCCGGAAACCGTCATGGCCTTCGCCGCAGAGCCGGTCGTGGGGGCCACTGCCGGTGCCCTGACCGCTGCGCCCGGCTACTTCAAACGCATCCGCGAAATCTGCGATCGATACGGCATCCTTCTGATCCTGGACGAAGTCATGTGCGGCATGGGTCGGACCGGCAGCCTGTTCGCTTGCGAACAGGACGGGGTCGCACCGGATATCCTGTGCATCGCCAAGGGTCTGGGCGCGGGATACCAACCCATCGGCGCAATGCTGTGCAGCCGCGCGATCTATGAGGCCATCGAGAACGGCTCCGGCTTTTTCCAGCACGGCCATACGTATCTCGGTCACCCGACCGCCGCTGCCGCAGGCGTTGCGGTGGTCGGGGCGATGCTCGGCCGCAAGCTGATCCCGCGCGTCGCCGAGACGGGCAAGACGCTGACCGCAGCGCTACAGGCTCGCTTCGGCCAGCACCCCAACGTCGGCGACATCCGGGGGCGCGGACTGTTCCAGGCCCTCGAGCTGGTAGCCGACCGGGAGACCAAGGCCCCGTTCGATCCGTCCCGAAAGATCGCGGCCCGGATCAAGGCCGCTGCCTTCGAGGCCGGGATGATCTGCTATCCGATGAGTGGCACGATCGACGGACACCGGGGCGATCATGTCCTGCTGGCCCCGCCGTTCATCATCGAGGACGCACAGATTGACGAGCTTGTCGAAAAGCTGTCCATCTCGATCGAAGTTGCCTTGAGCGCCTGAAGGACGAACCATGACAAGCCCCTGCATCATCTGCGTCGCCATCACCGGCTCCGTGCCCCGCAAGGAAGACAACCCGGCCGTCCCGATCACCGTAGCCGAACAGATCGAGTCCACCCACGCCGCCTTCGAGGCCGGTGCGAGCATCTGCCACGCACACGTGCGCAACGACGACCAGACGCCGACTTCCGACCCCGAAAAGTTCGCGGCGCTGAAGGCAGGGATCGAAAAGCATTGCCCCGGCATGATCGTGCAACTGTCGACCGGCGGGCGGTCCGGCGCGGGTCAGGCGCGCGGCGGGATGCTGCCC
>JBARXR010000095.1:0-1500 GCA_049647445.1 Jannaschia sp.
GCTGAGCGCCGCGCAAGCGCAGCAGGTGTGCACCCCCGGTGACGGCCCGATCCTTGCCAGGACCTGCTTTCTTGCCGACCCACCCCCGGTGCGGCGCTATGGCCACGACATATTGGGTGATACACCCGAGTGGGCCAACCTCAGCCTTGAGTGGGGTCCTGCCGCCGATCCGGCCTATACGGGCGGTGCGCCAGCCCTGGTCATGCGACTTGAGGGCGGCATCTTTGAAGACATCGCCCCCCGCGTGATCGAACTGGATGGCGACCCGTTGCCCGAGGTCATGGTGGTGAACAGCGAACCGGGTCAGGGCGCGCGCGTCTTGATCCTTGATCCGAATCCTGACGGCATGCGGGCCATCGCGAGCCCGTTCATCGGGCAGCAGAACCGTTGGTTTGCGCCCTTGGGTGCCGCCGATATCGACGGGGATGGAACGGTTGAAGTGGTCTGGATCGACCGGCCCCATCTGGTTCGGATGTTGCGGGTCGCGCAAGTGCGCGGCGACAGCCTGGTGGAGGTCGCCGCGTTGGACGGGCTGACCAACCACCGCATCGGAGAGGACACAATCGCCGGTGGCATCCGCGACTGCGGCAATGGTCCCGAGATGATCCTCGCCACGGCCGACTGGTCCGCGCTGGTGGCGGTGCGCTGGGATGGGGCGACGTTTTCGCGCCGCGACCTGGGGCGCGACACGTCGCGGGCGGCCTTTGCGCGTGCCATGGACTGCGCTGACTAAGCTGTGCCTGCGCCTGTTGTGGCTGCGGGAGCCTCCGGCGGGGATTTTTTAAATCAGAGAAGGTGGACCCGTCAGGCGGGAGGCTTGAGCGCGCGCCAGGCGATGTCGCGGCGGCAAAAGCCGTCCGGGAAGTCGATGGCGTCCACCATTTCGTAGGCGCGTCTAGTGGCCTCTTGCAGGGTCGCGCCGCGTGCGGTGACGTTGAGCACGCGACCTCCGGCGGACACGGTTTGGCCGTCCTTCGTGGCGGTTCCGGCGTGAAACACCATCTGGCTGCTGGTTTCCGGGAGGGTGTCGAGGCCGTTTATCGGTGATCCCTTTTTATAGTCGCCGGGATAGCCCTTGGCGGCCATCACCACGGTCACCGCGTGATCGTCGGCCCAGTTCACTTGCGCTGTTGCCAGCCGCCCCTCGGCTGCCGCGTGCATCAGGTCGAGCGCCTGCGCGCCCAGCCGCATCATGAGCACCTGGCTTTCCGGGTCGCCGAAGCGGGCGTTGTATTCGACAAGGCGCGGTGCGCCGTTTTCGATCATGAGGCCGGCATAGAGCACGCCCTGATAGGGCGTGCCCCGGCGTGCCATTTCGGTCATGGTGGGGCGGATGATTTCGGTCATGGCGCGCGCCGCTATGGCGTCGCTGAGCACCGGTGCGGGGGAATAGGCGCCCATGCCGCCGGTGTTGGGGCCGGTGTCGCCGGTCCCCACACGCTTGTGATCCTGCGCGGTGCCGATGGGCAGGACATCGGTGCCGTCGCAGAGCCCGAAGAA
>JBARXR010000096.1:0-18647 GCA_049647445.1 Jannaschia sp.
CGCTCCGGCCCGATGTTCTTGGCGAGGGGGCCGGCAGCCTCCAAGCCCTCGCCCTGATCCCGCCAGAAGATATAGCCCATCCCCGGAAGACCCTGCTCCTGCGCGAACTTGTTCATCCGGTCGCAGAACTTTCGCGACCCGCCCGTGGGTGCCGGGATGGCGCGGATTTCGGTGCCGTCCTTTTCAAGAAGCGACGCGAAGATCGCAAAGCCGGAGTCGCGGAAATGCTCTGAAACATCCTGCATCCGGATCGGATTACGCAGGTCTGGCTTGTCTGTTCCGAACATCAGCGCAGCATCCGCATAACTGATCTGCGGCCATTCTGCGTCGACTTTCCGACCGCCGCCGAACTCTTCGAACAGCCCACTCATCACCGGTTGGATCGTATCGAAAACATCCTGTTGCGTGACGAAGCTCATCTCGAGATCAAGTTGATAGAAATCGGTCGGGGAGCGGTCTGCGCGGGGGTCTTCATCGCGGAAGCAGGGTGCGATCTGAAAGTACTTATCGAACCCCGAAACCATCAGCAGCTGTTTGAACTGCTGCGGCGCCTGCGGCAGCGCATACACCTTGCCCGGATGCAGGCGCGACGGCACGATAAAGTCGCGCGCGCCTTCGGGACTGGAGGCCGTGATGATCGGTGTCTGGAACTCGTTGAAACCCATGTTCCACATACGGTTACGGATCGACCTTACGACGTTCGACCGCAGGATCATGTTCTTTTGCATCACGTCTCGACGCAGGTCGAGGAACCGATAGCGCAGGCGCGTCTCCTCGGGGTATTCCTGATCGCCGAAGACCTGCAAAGGCAACTCGCCCGCGGCCCCGAGAACCTCCAGGTCCCGCACGAAGACCTCCACCTCGCCTGTCGGGATCTTTGCGTTCACCAATTCCGGGTCGCGCGCCTTTACCGTCCCATCCACGCGGATGCACCACTCGCTTCGAACCTTCTCCATCTGAGCGAACACGGGGCTGTCGGGATCGCAGAGAACCTGCGTCATGCCGTAATGGTCGCGCAGATCAACGAACAGGATGCCACCATGGTCGCGGATGCGGTGAACCCATCCGGACAGGCGGACGGTTTCGCCCACGTTGTCCTTGGTCAATCCGGCGCAGGTCAGAGTGCGGTAGGCATGCATGGTGCGGTCCTTCGGGGCGGGTCATGGGCAGGTCACGGGTCGCGTCGGTTGACCGTGACCGCCCTGCGAAGTCAACCCCGCGGACCGCGCATCACTCCGCCGCCAGCCCCAGCGACCCGCGCAGAAGACGAGGGTCCAGCCAGTCCGTGACCGGCACACCCTGCGGGAAGGCGCGTCCCCGCGCCGCGCGCCCCGGAAAGCCGATCACATCGAGGCCCGCACCGAGGGCAGCCTCGGCGCTCTCGGGCGTGTCTTCAATCACCAGAGCTGTTTTCCCGTCGGCATCCAGTGCGGACAGCGCCTTGAGGTAAATATCGGGCGCAGGTTTCCCCGCAGTCACGGAGGTGCGATCTCCGACCCACGCGAAGTCCGCAGGAGACACCCCCGGGGTCAGGCCCGATACGGTCGCCTCCACTTGCCGTCGCGACGTGGTCGAGCAGAATGCGACTGGGATCCTCTCCGCGCGGCAAGCCTCGATCAAGTCAGCGACACCGGCACGTGGACCCGGCGGCGAGGCGGCAAGCAGCATCTCGAAGATTTCTTCCTTGAGGGCATGCACCGCGTCCGCGTCCACATGATCACCTGTCCTGTCCGCGTAGGCCTGAACCCGCGCCCGCCCACCGGGCGCCCTTAACATCTTGTAATAGGCGGCAGGTTCCCAGACCCAGTCCAGATCGAACGTGCGGAACGCGAGGTTGAAAGCCCGACGCTGGAGCTCCGACGTTTCGGCCAACGTTCCGATGGCCCCGAACAATATCGCACTGCGTTGCATCTCGTCGCATCTCCCGATGATTGAGGATCGCCGTTTCCCGGCGGACGCAGGTGTCAGGAACATACCTTCCACGACACCGGCTGGTGGATCGAACGGGATTAGACATGTCCTGAAAGGCATCCCGCGCATTGCGGACAAACGCATCGCGACGCATCGGGTTCCACCTTCCGACGCCGGACGCCGAGTCGGGGTTGCGCGCCCGCGCCGCGGCCCCTACACGCACGACAATTTGCACACACCCGGGGGGACGGCGCGATGCCCAAACGGACCGACATCCAGTCGATCATGATCATCGGTGCCGGCCCAATCGTCATTGGGCAGGCTTGCGAGTTCGACTACTCCGGTGCGCAGGCCTGCAAGGCGCTCCGCGAGGAAGGTTACCGCGTCATCCTGGTCAATTCGAACCCGGCCACGATCATGACGGATCCCGGTATGGCGGACGCCACCTATATCGAGCCGATTACCCCCGAAATCGTTGCCCGCATCATCGAGAAAGAGCGGCCCGACGCCCTGCTGCCGACGATGGGCGGCCAGACCGGCCTCAACACCGCGCTGGCATTGGACGACATGGGCGTTCTCAAGAAATACAACGTCGAATTGATCGGTGCAAAGCGCGCTGCAATCGAAATGGCGGAAGATCGCAAGCTGTTCCGCGAGGCGATGGACCGACTTGGCATCGAGAACCCCAAGGCTGTCATAATCGCGGCACCCAAGCTGCCGAACGGCAAGTTCGATATTCGTGCGGGCATGAACGATGCCATGGATGCGCTTGAACACGTTGGATTGCCCGCGATCATCCGCCCGGCCTTTACGCTTGGCGGGACCGGCGGCGGCGTCGCCTACAACCGCGCCGATTTCGAGCGGATCTGCCGAACCGGTCTGGAGGCCAGTCCGATGGCCCAGATTCTCGTCGATGAATCCCTTCTCGGCTGGAAAGAGTTCGAGATGGAGGTGGTGCGCGACAAGGCCGACAACGCAATCATCGTTTGCGCGATCGAGAACGTCGATCCGATGGGCGTCCACACCGGCGACAGTATCACCGTCGCCCCCGCTCTGACGCTGACCGACAAGGAATATCAGCAGATGCGGACGCATTCGATCAACGTGCTGCGCGAGATCGGGGTGGAGACCGGCGGATCGAACGTTCAGTGGGCGGTAAATCCCGTCGACGGGCGCATGGTCGTGATCGAGATGAACCCCCGCGTTTCCCGCTCCTCCGCGCTGGCGTCCAAGGCGACCGGCTTTCCAATAGCCAAGATCGCGGCCAAGCTGGCGGTCGGGTATACATTGGACGAATTGGACAACGACATCACGAAAGTGACACCCGCCTCGTTCGAGCCCACTATTGATTATGTTGTCACCAAGATCCCGAGGTTCGCTTTTGAAAAGTTTCCGGGTGCAGAGCCTCTGTTGACGACTGCGATGAAGTCGGTCGGAGAAGTCATGGCTGTCGGCCGGACCTTTCACGAGTCGATGCAGAAGGCACTGGCATCTATGGAAACCGGGCTTACCGGTTTCGATGAAATCGAGCTGCCATCCGACCCGGCCGCCATCAAGGCCGCGCTCGGTCGCCAGACCCCCGATCGTGTGCGGATCATCGCGCAGGCGATGCGCCAGGGATTGTCGGACGATGATATCCACGCGGTCACGATGTTCGATCCGTGGTTTCTGGCTCGCATCAGGGAAATCATAGACATGGAGGGCGAAGTGAAACGTTCGGGCCTTCCGGTCGAGGAAGAGGGCCTGCGCCGCCTCAAGGTCTATGGCTTCACGGATGCGCGGCTCGCCGCGCTGACCGGACGAACCGAGGACAACGTCCGCCGCGCCCGCCAGAACCTGGGCGTGGTTGCACAATTCAAACGTATCGACACCTGTGCCGCGGAGTTCGAGGCGCAGACCCCCTACATGTATTCGACCTACGAGATGCCCGTGATGGGCGAGGCCGAATGCGAGAGCAGGCCGACCGACGCGCGGAAGGTCGTTATCCTGGGCGGCGGACCGAACCGGATCGGACAGGGCATCGAATTCGACTACTGCTGTTGCCACGCCTGTTTCGCCCTGTCGGACGCCGGTTACGAGACCATCATGGTCAACTGCAACCCGGAGACGGTCTCGACCGACTACGACACCTCCGATCGCCTGTACTTCGAGCCCCTGACGTTCGAGCACGTGATGGAAATCCTCCGCGTCGAACAGCAAAACGGGACCTTGCACGGGGTGATCGTGCAATTCGGCGGACAGACACCGTTGAAGATCGCGGCGCAGTTGCACGATGCGGGTATCCCGATCCTCGGCACCACGCCGGACGCGATCGATCTCGCCGAAGATCGCGAACGTTTTTCGGCTCTCGTCGAGAAACTCGGGCTGAAGCAGCCCAGGAATGCCATCGCCCATTCCGATGCCGAAGCGCGCATCAAGGCCGAGGAGCTGGGCTATCCGTTGGTGATCCGCCCCTCCTACGTGCTGGGCGGCCGCGCGATGGAGATCATTCGCGACACCGCACAGCTCGATCGCTACGTGCGGGATGCCGTTACCGTCTCGGGCGACAGTCCAGTCCTTCTCGACAGCTATCTGTCGGGTGCGATCGAGGTCGACGTCGATGCGCTGTCGGACGGACAGGCGGTCCATGTCGCCGGAATCATGCAGCATATCGAGGAAGCGGGTGTCCACTCCGGCGACTCCGCATGCTGCCTGCCGCCACATACCCTGTCCACGGATGTCATCAACACCATCCGCCACCAGACCGAGGCGCTTGCCCGCGCCCTGCGCGTCGTCGGCCTCATGAACGTGCAATTCGCGGTCAAGGACGAAGTGGTCTACCTCATCGAGGTGAACCCCCGCGCGTCCCGGACCGTCCCTTTCGTGGCGAAGGCCGTGGATTCCGCCATCGCCTCGATAGCTGCACGTCTCATGGCCGGAGAGCCTCTGTCGAATTTCCCGTTGCGCGATCCCTATCCGGCGGACGCGACCATCGACCATGTCCCGATGGGCGACACCATGATGTTGTCGCACCCCGACACGCCATGGTTCTCGGTCAAGGAAGCCGTCCTGCCGTTCGCCCGCTTCCCCGGCGTTGACACGTTGCTGGGGCCCGAAATGCGCTCTACCGGCGAAGTCATGGGCTGGGACCGCAGCTTTGCGCGCGCTTTTCTCAAGGCACAGATGGGCGCGGGCGTCGTTTTGCCCGAAAGCGGAACGGTCTTCATGTCCATCAAGCCGTCCGACAAGACCGCACAGCTTGTCGAAACCGCGTCGCTTCTGGTCGACATGGGCTTTTCCATCCTCGCGACCTCTGGCACCGCCGAGTTCCTGGCCCGTCACGGCATCGAATCCCGCCATGTCAACAAGGCCTACGAAGGCGGTCGGACCGTCGTGGACGTCATGAAGGACGGAGAAGTCGTCCTGGTGATGAATTCCACCGAAGGTGCCCAGGCGGTCGAGGATTCGCGCTCCATGCGCAACGTCGCCCTGTTGGATCGCATCCCGTATTACACCACCTTGTCGGGATCACACGCTGCGGCTTTGGCGATGAAAGCCCGCGCCGAGGGTGAGGTCGAGGTCCGGTCGCTTCAGTAAGCCGACAGGCCGGACCCAAACGGCACTGACCCGGAAGGCGGCTGTTCCGTTCCCTTGGGTCCAAGCACACATGGCATCCCCTCCACGCGCTTTTTTGCGCTCGCTTCGGGATGGGTTGGCCCGGCCGGCGACCAGCGGCGCTGGTTTAAGTGATCGGATGAGACCGTTCCGAATCAGGGGTCGCGCAATCGACTGGACAGGATCCGCGCCGCTCGGGTCGTTTCCGGGACGCAGGGGCCAGCGCGATGTGCGGATACATCTGCGGTGACCGTGCCGAGCGACATGCTTGGCACCTTACCGTGTCATTCCGCATGTCATCTCGTACCTCCGGTGCCGACGCCAAGTGCGCGGTTGACCCGGCCAGTGCCGTCGGCGTCTTGCGCAGCGGCGGGACGGCCCCTGACCTCCGCGTAGTCGGCGAAAAGGCATCAGGCCGGAACGTCCGGACGCCAGCCGCCTTGGTCCACCTGCCGAAGGACAGTGCCGTCTTGCCGGCTGACGGGAACCGACATGCCAGTGCAAGGACGGAGGACAACGGATCGAAATCGGTCCCATTGTTTCGGATACGACGATCAATAGGTCGAAATCGCGCCGCAGGAAGACCGGACAACCGTCGTAGATCGGTGTGAGCGTTGTCGGACACGTTATTGAAGGAGGCGCAAATGGAACCCGTTACGCTGTTGCTCATGTCCCTTGGACCTACGCGCTTCGCGATCCGCCGCATTGCGTCTTCCATTGAAAGCGCCGGTCATCCTGCGCCGGTCGATTTTGTCGACCACATTCACGACAGAGAGTGCCGGGCATCGGGACTTCGCGCCCTGTCGCAGGCGGTTGTCCGTCCGCGTCGCCTGATGCGCGCCGACGCCGTCCGCACGGTTGCAAGCCTAAATCAGATGGCGGCGGCCGAAGGATTGATGGTCAGTGCTCAGGTGTCGCTCGCCGCCCTGTTCGACACAGGCGGGGATCCGCATGCCAAGGCTGCCCTCGAAGGGCGGACGGTCGATCTGTTGCTGTCCACGGCCGACGGCGTGCCGATCTGCGGCATCGATATCACGTCAGGCGAAGGCCCGGCGTTCCGCGATCACATCAGCGCCCGCGCGTTTCGCAAGGCCGGGCTTGCCCTCACATCGATCCGCGCAGATGTGACCGTCGAGGATCTCGGTTCGCAGCTGTGCATCGCGCTCGGCCTTGAGCCGTTGGACAACTCAAACGGCAATCAGACCACGCTTCTGACGGCACCGATCCGTCGTTCGGACACGGCGCCGCTGACGGACGCGGGACAGCGTTTACGCGTCGTGGCTGCCGCCTGAGACCGAAATCTGCCGTTGGCGTCGCGGGCTGTCCGCTGCGACATCCTTGCGCGGGACTACGGACCCCGTTGGCAGGGCCATCCTTATAGCCTATGCAGTCGCCATAACTATAAAAAGCAGGCGCATGTCCGATACATCCGAAGGCTCCCGACCGATGTCGGGACAGAGTGCGGCGCGGGACTGGATCAAGGTCCTTTCCGGTTATCGCGATGTCAACCCGGTCCGCAGCTGGTTCGAGCTTGCGGTCACGATCGGCCCCTTCGTGACCCTATGGGCACTGGCCTGGTGGTCGCTTGGGGTCAGTTACTGGCTGACGCTGGGCATCTCCTGCGTCAACGCGGCCTTCCTGCTTCGGTTGTTCTGCATACAGCATGATTGCGGCCATGGCGCGTTTTTCGACAACAGAACCGTCAGTGACTGGCTTGGCCGTGTCCTCGGCGTTCTGACCGTCACACCCTATGATGTGTGGCGACGCACCCATTCGATCCACCATTCCGCCTCCGGCAACCTTGGACGTCGTGGTATCGGCGATGTCCACACAATGACCGTCGCCGAGTATCAGGCCCTGAACGGCTGGAACCGATTGCTCTATCGGCTCTATCGTCACCCGGTCGTGCTCTTCGGCCTCGGACCCGGATACCTGTTCCTGCTTCAGAACCGTCTGCCGCTCGGGTTGATGGCCCAGACCCGCTACTGGATCAGTGCGATGGGAACCAACGCGGCGATCCTCGGGGCACTTGCGGTGATGTTCTATTTCGGTGGCGCCATGCCGATCCTTCTGATTTTCCTGCCCTCCACGCTTCTTGCCGCGACGGCCGGAATGTGGCTGTTTTACGTACAGCATCAGTTCGAGACGACGCACTGGAACGCCGACAGCGATTGGCAACTTCATGATGCGGCGCTGGCGGGCAGTTCGCATTACGTGTTGCCGCGCGTCCTGCAATGGCTGACGGCGAACATCGGCATCCACCATGTGCACCACCTCTACAGCCGGATCCCGTTTTACCGCCTGCCGGAGGTGCTGCGCGATCACGGTGTTCTCGCGCAGACCAACCGCATGACGATCCGGGAAAGCCTGGCGTCCGCCAGACTTCACCTCTGGGACGAAAGCAGCCGTCGCCTCCTGTCGTTCCGGCAGGCCCGCGCGCTCCGACCATGACTCCGGATCACGGTCCGGTTTCCCGCAGGACGCGGCGGGGCCCGCCCGACGCATGAATCCCCGTTCGACCGCCGATCGCTGTCGCGGGGGACGCAGCCCGAGGAGCGACGCGCTGCTTCGCACTCGGACGTCCACTGTGATCTCTGCTTCGAGGAAGTGGCATGTTGACCCGACGCACTCGACTGACGTCGATCGGCAAGGCCTGACCCCGCTCCGACCCTGATATCGCGCTCAGCCATCAGGGCGACGAGGAAACTTCGCGTCGAATTCTATTGAAATGGCGGTCGTTTCGGCTGTGTTTGCCTGACGCAAGCCAGATTCCTGCCACAGCGCCCGGGCAAACCCCCGCGGATGGAACCCCGTTCGAGAGCGTCCCGATGATCCTTCGATTCTTGCGCCGCTCCTTTGCGGTCCCAGCGCTTTCAAAATTTGGTCGCCTGTCTGCGCGCACGAAGTCCGCACCGGAAAACGAAACCGCCGAAGCACGCGAAGAGGCGTTCGTGCGCATCGTCGCGCTTGCGCAGAAAGCTGGCCTTCACGTTGCCCCGTCGGTGCCGCTGGACACGGTTTTCAGCATACGCGACGGCCGCAGCGGCGGTCTTCCCGGCGGTGCCGGACACAATCTCGCCCATGATCGGGTCGATGTTCTGCTTCTCGACAATTTCGGTTGCCCCGTCCTTGCCGTCGACCACGATTACGGCAGCGCCAGGACCCGCAACGACAGACGGCAAACCCGCGCCAAGAGCCGTCTTTTCGAACGGGCTGGCCTGCCGTACATCGCCTTGGCCAGCGCCGCCGAATGGACCGCCGACCGCGTCCGGATCGAGCATCATCTGGCGGCCCTTTCGCGCCGCAGCACTGCTCAGCGAGGCTAGCGCGTCACGACCGTTTCGGTCGTGTGATGTCCGACCTACTCTTGATGGCGAACGCCTCGGACGCTCCGTACCCTCTCGGACTTCAGGGCTTTTCGCGAGGTGAACTTGGCCTTCTGTCGATACGCGGCACGGCGCCCCAAATCCTCCGGGCAACCGGACGGACCCTCTCGACACCTGTCCGGACGAGGTGCCCCAAATCCTGAACCGGGCCTTGCAAAGCGATCCAGCACCGCGCCGAACCTTGACCTTGGCCCTTTCGCCCGGCAGACACCTCAAACTCGCTTCGGACCGACGAACGGCCCCGCGGGAAGGAGCTCACCATGGTAACGTCGCCGCGTGCCGCCATTACGGGGTCGGGTGTTTTCACACCCTCTCAGGTTATCACGAACGACGAACTGGTGGTTGCCTTCAACGGCTTTGCCGATCGCCAGAACGCCCTGAACGCAGATGAAATCGCCGATGGAACACGTGCGGCGGTCCCGTATTCAAGCGCCGATTTCATCAAGTCGGCCAGCGGGATCGAACAGCGTTTCGTCCTCGACAAATCCGGCATCCTCGACCCTGACCGCCTGTTTCCCCGCCTCGCGGCGCGCCCCGACGACGCGCCGGGACAAATGGCGGAAATGGCCGTGACGGCCTGTTCCGATGCCCTTGCAATGGCCGGAATCGGAGCCGACCAGATCGACGCAGTGCTCTGTGCCGCGTCGAACCATGAACGGGCCTATCCGGCCATCGCGATCGAGATACAGGAATTGCTGGGCACGTCGGGCTTCGCTTTCGACATGAACGTGGCCTGTTCCTCGGCAACATTCGGCATTCAGGCCGCAGCCGACATGATCCGGGCCGGATCGATCCGGCGCGCCATCGTCGTGAACCCCGAAATCTGTTCCGCCCACCTCGAATGGCGCGACCGGGACTGCCACTTCATATTCGGGGATGTCTGCACCGCCGTGGTGCTGGAGCGGAGCGATCTGGCAAAGGGGCCGTACTTCACCATCGACAGCACCCGTTGTGCGACGAAGTTCTCCAACAACATCCGCAACAACAACGGCTTTCTGCGCCGCACCCGGGACGCGATGGACGACCGGCGTGACATGCAGTTCATGCAGAACGGCCGGAAAGTCTTCAAGGAGGTGCTGCCGATGGTCAGCGCCCACATCGCAGACCATCTGGAGTCGGAGGGTGTCGCGCCGGATGACCTCAAGCGTCTCTGGCTGCATCAGGCGAACAAGGCGATGAACGATTTCATCGGCAGGAAAGTTCTGGGGCGGGTCCCGTCACCAGAGGAACAGCCGAACATCCTTCAGGATTACGCCAACACGTCCTCGGCGGGGTCGATCATCGCGTTCGCCAAGCATTCCGCAGATCTCTCGTCCGGCGACCGCGGCCTCATCTGTTCATTCGGCGCGGGGTATTCCGTCGGGTCCGTCCTGCTGACCCGTCACTGAGACCGGATCAACGCCGGGTGGACTCGGTCTCGAGGTGCAACTTCATGTCCACGAGGACTTTCTGAAGTTCCAGCGTCTCCGCCAGCATTCGCTGCGCCTCGGCGGGACTTATGACATGATCGGCGATAGCGGTCGCGTAGGCACTCATCAGCATCGCGAACCGTTGGGAAATGACGGCGATATCTTCGTTGACGTGGCCTTCGTCCGGGTCGGCGGAACCGGAGGTATTCCGATCGAAGGTCACGGTCAGACCCTTCAGTTCGGCCAGTGCCGCCGTCACATGCGGATAGCGGGCGGTGGCTTCCAGTCGTGCGACGGCATCCACGGGCATGAACCGATCCGAATGCTCTTCATGCGGCGAGTAATATCGCCCGATGGTGGCCTTGGATTTGCCGGTCGCAGCGCAGGCCGCTTCGACACCGACATCCTTCACAAGGGCTTCGGTGTGACGCTTGAGGTAGCTTGAGATATCCCGGGTCATGCGCGCCTCCGCTCGGGTCACCCTAGCATTCGCGGGATCGGTGGGGAAAGCCGCTTCGTCTTTCCCATTCGCCCGGTGCAGGGCGATCGCTAGCTTTGCAAGCGTTGCGTTCACCAGTGCCGGAGTCGGTCCAGTCCATGGCAGGGCCTGCCCCCGCAGCTCTGGCGCCGACGAAATCGGTGCCTTGGTCCACTCCGGAGAGCCCTGTCCCCCTGCCGGTTCGGGGATGGGGCCTTTTCTTTTTGCCGCCGCATTGGCAGGACCGGGTCATGGCAAAACTCTACTTTCACTTCTCGACCATGAACGCTGGCAAGAGCACGCTGCTGCTCCAGGCGTCGTACAATTACATCGAGCGCGGAATGCGGACCTATCTGCTGACGGCGAACTTCGACGACCGCGCGGGTCGGGGTCGGATCGCCAGCCGCATCGGCATCGAGGCGGAGGCGGATACCTATGCCCGGGACACGGATCTCTATGACCTCATCGCCACGCGGCTCCGGGCCGGTCCCTGCGCCTGCGTGCTGGTCGACGAGGCGCAGTGGATGTCGCGGGACCAGGTCTGGCAGCTTGCGCGTGCGGTTGACGATCTGGACGTGCCGATCATGGCCTACGGATTGCGCGTCGATTTTCGCGGCGAATTGTTCCCCGGCTCGGCTGCCCTGCTCGCGCTTGCCGATGAGATGCGGGAAGTTCGTACGATCTGTCACTGCGGACGCAAGGCCACGATGGTGATCCGCGTCGATGCCGACGGCAATGCCCTGACCGAAGGGGCACAGGTCGAAGTCGGGGGCAACGACCGCTACGTAAGCCTCTGCCGGCGCCACTACCGAGAGGAGACGGGCGACCGGGTCCCGCCCGAACCGCCGGTCTGATCGAGGTCGTCAGGCCATGAGGCGGCGCACCAGAGCCTCGGCCCGTTCGATCAGGCGCGGCAGGTCGACGGTGGTCAGGTGACCGTCGCGAACAACCTGTCGCCCCTCGACGAACAGGTCGCGCACGCGCAGTGGCCCGGCCAGCAACAGCGCGGTCCGGTCCCAGCTTCCCGCAGCATCGACGCCGCGCATGTCCCAGACCGCGAGGTCGGCCCGATATCCCGGCGCGACCCGTCCAATGTCGTCGCGCCCCAGAACCCGCGCGCCTCCCTCCGTCGCCATGCTCAGGGCTTCCGACGGCGACATGGCATCGGCCCCGCGCGTCACCCGTTGCAACAGCATGGCTTGCCGCGCCTCGGCCACCAGCGAGGCCATGTCGTTGCTGGCTGACCCGTCAACGCCGAGACCTGTCGGCACGCCCGCGTCCAACATGTCGCGCAACGGCGCAATCCCCGACCCGAGGCGACAATTCGAACAGGGACAATGCGCGACGCCAGTCCCCGTTTGTGCGAAGAGTGCGATCTCTGCTGCGTCCAGCTTGACGCAATGGGCATGCCAGACATCTTCGCCCGTCCAGCCCAGATCTTCGGCATACTGCCCGGGCCGACATCCGAAGGTTGCCAGCGAATAGGCGACGTCTTCGTCGTTCTCGGCCAGATGGGTGTGCAGGCGCACGCCCTTGTCGCGGGCCAGCACGGCGGCGTCCCGCATCAGGTCCCGACTGACGGAAAACGGCGAACAGGGCGCGATCCCGACCCGGCACATCGCGCCGGGCGAGGCGTCATGGAAGGCATCCACGACGCGGATGCAATCCTCGAGGATGGCGCGTTCGCCTTGCACCAGCGCATCGGGTGGAAGGCCCCCGGCACTCTCACCTATGGACATCGCTCCGCGCGTCGGATGGAAGCGCAGCCCTACCTCGGCGGCGGCATGGATCGTATCGTCCAGGCATGAGCCGTTGGGAAACAGATAGAGGTGGTCCGACGACGTCGTGCACCCCGAGAGCGCCAGTTCCGCCAAGCCCAGCTGCGTGGCGACGTGCATATGGTCCGGCGTGAACCGCGCCCAGATCGGATAGAGCGTGCGCAGCCAGCCGAAAAGCAGCGCGTCCTGTCCGGCAGGCACAGCGCGCGTCAGCGTCTGGAAAAGGTGATGATGGGTGTTCACGAGGCCAGGGGTCACAAGACACCCGAAACCGTTCAGCCGTGCGCCCACGGTCGCAAGCCCCTCGCCCACCTCGGCGATCACGCCGTCGCGGATCAGGATATCGGCCTCCGTCGCCCCCTCCGGCCGCCACACCGTCGCCCCGTGGATCAGTGTCTCACCCATGCAGCAACGCCATCGCGGCCGCGTGAAGCTCGGGCGTGGCCGCCGCCAGTGCCTGTCCGCCACCATGCACCGGCCCGCCCTGCCAGTTCGTGATGACACCACCCGCTGCCTCGATGACCGCGACCGGGGCGGCGATGTCATAGGCTTGCAACCCGGCCTCGATCACCAGATCGACGTGGCCAGCCGCCAACAGCGCATAGCCATAGCAATCCATGCCATAGCGCGTCAGACGGCAGGCCCGCGCGACCCTGTGGAACGCCAAGCCTTCGGTGTCCGTCCCGACCTCCGGAAAGGTGGTCAGGATCGTGGCCTGATCCAATCGGGTGGTCTGCCGCGTGCGCAAGTCACGGACATCGTCGCCCCGTGTCCAGATCGCCCGATGCGGTCCACCCTCGAACCGCTCGCCGGTGAAGGGCTGATCGATGATCCCGAGGATCGGCCCGTTCGCGTCCTGCAAGGCGATCAAGACGCCCCAGGTCGGCGTGCCGGAAATGAACCCGCGCGTGCCGTCTATCGGGTCCAGCACCCAGGTCATGCCGCTGGTCCCGGTGACATCCGCCTGTTCCTCGCCCTTGATGCCGTCGTCCGGTCGCACGCGTGCCAATATCGCACGCATCGCCGCCTCGGCCTCGCGGTCGGCCACGGTTACCGGGTCGAAGTCGGACCGCTTGGTATCGACGGCGAGGGGCGTTCTGAACTACCGGAGCGTCACGATCCGGGCCGCGTCGGCCAGGTCGTGCGCGACCGCGTACAGCGCGGATATCTCGTCGGATGTCATGCCTCATGCGGTCGCACGGGCGCGCGGATCGGTCAAGCGGACGGACATGCCGCTACGGCCACGGTTGCCTGACCGGCGTCCGGGCGGTCATAGTTTGCGCGACCAGTCACAGGATACCCGAGGGAGAGAACGATGCGCGGATGGGTGGTGACGGAAGCCGGCAAGGCGCCTTCGCTGGAGACGATCGCGGCCCCCGATCCCGGCCCCGGTCAGGTTGCACTGAAGATAGAGGCCTGCGGGCTGAACTTTGCGGACCTGCTGATGATCGAAGGCACCTATCAGGACACGCCGCCCCTGCCCTTCGTTCCAGGGATGGAGGTGTGCGGCACGGTGCTCGCCCATGGACCCGGCGTGACCGCGCCCGCCATCGGCACCCGCGTCGCCGTCTTCGGCGGATCGGGCGGCCTGGCCGAGAGGGGATGCTTTCCCGCCGACCGCTGCGTGGTCGTGCCGGACGGCATGCCGTCAGACGTCGCTGCCGGGTTCATCGTCGCCTATTCCACGAGCCATGTCGCTCTTGCGCACCGCGCAAACCTTCAGGCGGGCGAGCGTCTGGTCGTCCTTGGCGCGGCAGGCGGCGTCGGCCTGACCGCGGTGGAGCTTGGAACCAAGATGGGCGCGGAGGTCGTCGCCGTCGCGCGCGGCGCGGCCAAGCTGGGCGTTGCCCGCGACCATGGCGCGACCCACCTGATCGACGCGGAGGCGCCCGACCTGCGTGACCGGATCCGTGCACTTGGCGGGGCGGACGTGGTCTATGACGCCGTCGGAGGCCCGGCTTTCGACGCCGCGTTCCGCGCGACGAATCCCGGCGGGCGCATTCTTGTCATTGGATTTGCCAGCGGATCAGTGCCGCAGGTCAAGGCCAATCATCTGCTGGTCAAGAACATCGACCTGATGGGCGTCTACTGGGGCGGCTATCTGGCTTTCAGGCCGCAGGTCCTGACCGACAGCATCGCGGCGCTGTTCGCGATGCACGGCAAAGGCGACCTGTCCCCCCACATCAGTCACATCTTGTCGCTGGACCGCGCGCCCGAGGGGCTCGATTTGATGAGAAGCCGCGCATCCACGGGCAAGATCGTCATCACGGTCTGACGGTCAGGAAACGACCGAGAGTGTATGACGTCTGGGCGCGGGTCGAAGGCTTGCATAGGTGGTCCGCAGCAGCTCAAGAAGACGGTCCCGTGCCGGGTCGCGGATGGTGGCGTTCGCATAGAGCGTGATCGCAACATCGCCGACCTCGGGCAAGGCGCCGCCGTGATGGATCGGGACCAGTTCCGTCGTGTCGAAGCCGTCGATGATGACGTGACAGGCCAGGTCCGCGGCGACCGACGCATCGATCGCGCGGCTGGAGCTTGCCGTCAGTGCCACTTCCCAAGGGATATCGGCGCGGTCGAGCGCGCGCTGTGCGGCGGTGCGAAAGACGCATTGCTCTTCGAATGCAAGGCGCAGGGGCCGTTGCCGCCACGCATGTCCATCCTGTGCACCGACCCAGATCAGCGGCATCCGCACCAGTTCTTCCCCGCCGTCGCCGCAGGCCGCTTCGGTTCCAAGGATCACATCGCAGTCCCCTGTCTCGTACAAGGCGCGCAAGGCCGTGGTCACCGACGAAATCAGCGTTATCCTGATCCGGGGATATTCGGCCGCGAAGGCGCGCAGCACATCGGGGATACAGCGCGGCACGATATCATGGGGCACCCCGAGCCGGATTTCACCCTCCGGGGCGGCGTCGCGCATCCGGTCCAGCAACTCATCGTTCAGCGACAGCAGGCGGCGCGCGTACCCAAGCACCTTTTCGCCATCCGGAGTGAGACGCATGCCCCGGCCGGTGCGGTCCAGCAGGTCCGCGTCCAAGGCATCCTCCAGACGCTTGACCTGCATGGAAACCGCCGACTGCGTGAGATTGAGAAGGGCCGCGGCCCGCGTCACCCCGCCGGTTGAAGCGACGGTCGCAAAGGCCCGCAGGGCCGTGAGATCAAGGTTTCTGGCCATGGGACGCTCCTTCCGGTCAAGGTTACGCGACAACGGGCCATTTCTGAAATTGAATTGCCGAATGCGAGGCATCAGCATCCGGAATGGCTGAATCATAGGCGACTTCCTTGGTCACGATAGAAACATTCAATCAAAATCCGTAGCTTCTTTGAAAATGGCCGCTTGAATTGTAGCGGGAGGCCACCGATATTCCTGCCAGAGGCGCGCATCCCGCGTCGCCCCGTCTGATACCTTCTGGAGGAGTTCCATGGCACAATTCGACGCCCTGCGGACCGGTTCACTTTCCGGCGCCCGCGCCGCGGAAATCGATCAGGGTCTGCGCGCCCACATGAACAAGGTCTACGGAACGATGTCCGTGGGCATGCTTATCACCTTCGCCGCCGCCTGGGCCATCTCGGGCCTCGCGGTCACGGCCGACCCATCTGCTGCCGTCGCACAGCTGAATGCCGACACCTATCTGACACAGCTGGGCTACTCACTCTACGCATCGCCGCTGAAGTGGGTCATCATGTTCGCGCCGCTGGCCTTCGTGTTCGGCCTGTCGGCCATGATCAACAAGATGTCGGCTGCCACCGCGCAGCTCGTGTTCTATGCGTTTGCCGCCGTCATGGGCCTGTCGATCAGCTCGATCTTTCTCGTGTTCACCGGCACGTCGATCATTCAGACGTTCCTCGTGACCTCGATCGCGTTCGCGGGCCTGTCGCTCTACGGCTACACCACGAAGAAGGACCTGTCCGCCATGGGCACCTTCCTGATGATGGGTGTGATCGGTCTGTTCGCGGCGATGATCCTTAACCTGTTCATCGCGTCTTCGGCTCTGTCGTTCGCGATCTCTGCCATCGGGGTGCTGATCTTTGCGGGTCTGACGGCTTACGATACGCAGGCGATCAAGACAGAGTACGTGGCCCACGCGGCCCATGGGGACAGCGAATGGCTTGGCAAGTCGGCGATCATGGGCGCGCTGCGTCTCTACCTCGACTTCATTAACATGTTCATGTTCCTGCTGCAGTTCATGGGCAATCGCGAGTAAGACAACGCGTCCGAGACGTGAAAGGGCCGCCCGAAAGGGCGGCCCTTATTCGTTGCGGTGACGGCTGCGTGGACGCACCCTCAGGGCGTCCGCAGAAGTGCGCGCGCGGCTGCGATGCCTTCTGGCATAGGCTGGTGGCCCGCGCCCGGATGGGTGATCATTTCCGCCCTCGCCCCCAGGCGATCGAGGACCGCCGCCGATGTAATCGCTCGTGCCAGCGGAATATGCGGATCGGCCTGGTGACAGGTGATCAGGGCGCGCAAACCGGTCAGGTCGGACGCATACTCGAACGTCTTGTCGCCATAGCCATAGAGCGCATCGCTCGGATCGCCGTCATCGTCGACTCCAACCATGCCGCCCGACAGCGCCACAACGGCCCCCAGACCCGCGCCCAGCCGCGCTGCGTATTCGAGCGCCAGACAGGCGCCCTGACTGAACCCGACAAGTGCTACATCCTCGCGCGGCAGACCGAGCGACGCGATCGACGCATCTACAGAAGACAGACCCGCTGCAAGAGGCGCTGCCATCTGAGCGGCGGGCGCGAGAAAGCTGGTCGGCCACCAGCTGTTTCCCGGCGCCTCCGGCGTGGACACGGCCCAGTCCGCGGCCCCGAGAGGCGCAATCAGGCTGCGCATGTCGCGGCCAGATCCTCCCCGTCCATGAACCAGAACGACGCCCTTCATACCGCGATCCGCGGCAGGACCTGCTCGATCCGGTCGCGGATCGGCTCATATTTTTCCGGAAGCTTGAGCGCCTCGCCAAGTTTCTCCAACGGTTCATCGCGCGTAAAGCCGGGCGGGTCGGTTGCGATCTCGAACAGGACGCCACCCGGCTCCCGGAAGTAGATCGCGTTGAAGTACTGACGGTCGATTACCGGTGTGACCTGCATCCCCGCCGCCATCATCCGTTCCCGCCAATCCAGCTGGTCGGCATCGTCCAGCGCCCGGAAGGCGACGTGGTGGATCGAGCCTTTGCCTTGGGCGCCCCGTGGGGCCCCGTCACGACGATACAGGTCGACGACCTTGCCGCGCGCATCGCCAGCCACCTGCAAACGCAGCCGCTCCGTGCCGTCAAGGATCTCGTGCCCGTGCTCAACATAGCCCATGTGATCCACCATCAGACGCTGTGTCGGACCAAGGTCATCGAGCCAAAGCGTGGTCGAATGAAAGCCGCCTTCGGCCGGCCCATGGTCGCCCGGTTCTGCCACCAGTTCGACCGCAGCGCCGTCGGGGTCCGAGACGGTCACGACCGCCTGTCCGAACCGCTCCATCGGGTCCGACACCTTGCCACCGCGCGCGCCGACCTCGTCGACCCAATGATCGAACACTGACGCCCCGACCGAATAGCCGTAAGCCGACGCCATGCCCGGACCGGGCCGCCCCTGCGCGGCGTTGACGAAGGGGAAAAATGTCAGGATCGTGCCCGGATCCGCGGTCTGGTTGCCGTAGTAGAGGTGATAGGTGCCGGGAGCGTCGAAGTTAACGGTCTTCTTGACCAGTCTTTGATCCATCAGTTTGGTAAAGAAATCGACGTTGGCCTGTGGCGGGCCGCTGATCGCAGTCACGTGGTGCAGACCGGTAATCGCCTTTGCGGGCATGTGAGCCTCCTGTGCTGTTCTCTCGCCGCACAGGTAGTCCCTTCGCAGAACCGGCCAAACAGCGATCCGCGCACAGGAACGGTTCGGGTGCGCAAAATCCTGCGCGATGCCGGTGCCCGGAAAAGCCTTGACGGGTTTGCTGGACTACCGCCGCAGAAGCCGCCCCTCACCCGCGGCACGCGGCCGGTGGACATGCGCGGATTGGACGATGCCGAACGCGAGCAGCAGGACCAGCATGGCAGACCCGCCATAGCTGACGAGCGGCAGCGGCACACCGACAACCGGGGCAAGA
>JBARXR010000097.1:0-2011 GCA_049647445.1 Jannaschia sp.
GTATCCGTCTGTTTTCACTTAGAATTCCCGCAATCCCGTCCATCGCGCCATTGGGTGTATCGACATAGCGAAAGGCAACGCGTCCCTCACCGTTCAGACGAGCGATGGTGTCCGGGGAGGCGTTGTAGTTGCCTTCGTGATGGGCGATCGGAATTTCGATGACCTGTCCCCTAGCATAGCTGGACGTGAAGGCGCTGTCGGTTTCTTCCACGCGCAACCCGACGGTCTTGCAGATATATTTCAGGCCCGCATTGCGCAGCAGGGCACCGGGCAGCATCCCGGCTTCGGTCAGAATCTGGAAGCCGTTGCAGGGCGCGAACACGAAACCGCCGCGATCCGCGTGAGATTTCAATGCGTTGGCAATGGGAGAGCGCGCCGCGATGGCGCCGCAGCGCAGGTAGTCGCCATAGCTGAAACCGCCGGGGACACCCACGAGATCGAGGCCTTCGGGCAGGACGGTTTCCTTGTGCCAGACCATCTGCGTATCGAACCCGGCGGCACGGAACGCCACGGCCAGGTCGCGGTCGCAATTGGAGCCGGGGAAGACGAGGACGGCAGCTTTCATGGCGCTTTTCACAATCCGGGGTAACTCGGCTCCGGCTTTTTCACAGTTCGTACAAAACTTCCAGAGGCTGTTCGGACCCGCCCCGGGGCGGAGCCAGCCCGCCGTCGGCCACGCCGCCAGCCCCGCCTGTCCGGGCGCCCCGTCGGAGGACGAAACCGGTCGGTCGGATCGACGGCGGGGCGTGAGATCACCGGCTGAAGTCGGTCACGATGGCGACGCCCGGCGGGGTGGGGCCGTTGAAGGCGGCGAGTTCGGCGGAGACGTCGGACAAGGCCACCTCGCGCGCGATCATCGGCGCCATGTCGACCTTGCCCGAGGTGATGAGCGACAGAAGCGAGGGATAGCGCCACGCGGGCATTCCGCGCGTGCCGAACATCGCGATATTGGCCATGTAGACGGCGTTCATGTTCACCTCCATGCGCGCCGTATGTCCGACCGGCATGCCGACCTGAACGTGACGGCCCAGCGGGCGCAGGCATTCGATGGAGGCGTTGACCGTCGCGGGAATTCCGAGCGCCTCGACCGAGACATGCGCCCCGCCGCCGGTGATCTCGCGGATCTGCGCGGCGGTATCCTCGCCGGCGAGCACCGCCGCATCGATCCCGAGGCCGAGGGCGTGATCCAGTTTTTCGCGAACCACATCGACCACGACGACATGCGCCCCGAGCGCGCGGCCCAGCAACGCCGCCGACAGGCCGATGCCCCCGGTTCCGTGGATCGCGAGCCACTCGCCTGCCTGCAACGCCGCGCGGCCTGTCAGCGCGTGCCAGGATGTCGTGACGCGACAGCCGAGACCCGCCGCGACCGTCGGCGAGAGGCTTTCGGGCAGGCGCGCGAGGTTGAAGTCGCGCGGCACGGCGACGTATTCGGCGAAGGCACCCGGTTCGATGAACCCCGGCAGCCGCTGGTCGAGGCAGGTGTTCGAGGCGCCGGACCGGCATTGCGGACAGCTGCCGCAGGCGAGGATGAAGGGCGCGACGAGGCGGTCCCCGACCTTGAACGTCGCGTCCGGTCCGGCTTCGACGACTTCGCCGCAATATTCATGGCCACCGATCTGGCCCGGCTTTATGCGCGGATGTTCCCCGACCCAGCCGTGCCAGTCGGAGCGGCAGACCCCGCAGGCGATGACCCGAAGCACCACGCCGTCGCGCGGACACGCGGGCTGGGGAATGTCTTCGATGGACAGTGGTGCGTTGAATGTTCGCAAGATCGCGGCGCGCATGGCGGAACCCTCCCGGTTGGTCGGCAGAGGTTTAGCGCGGCGGCGGCCGGACGACATCCTAAAATGCGAACCGGGGCGCAGGCCGGAAGGGGCGTCAGACCATGCGCTCGAACAGGACGAAGGCACCGTAGGCCGCGAGGGCCGCGATGGCGATGTAGACGGCGATGAGGAGGGGTGTGCGGAAGAATTCGAAGAGGACGACGGACGTTCGCGTCGTCGTGCGC
>JBARXR010000098.1:0-8062 GCA_049647445.1 Jannaschia sp.
GACGGGCTGTTTGTGGGCCCGGCCGACCTCGCCGTGTGCTACGGTGTCATCGACCAGACCAGCGGACCGGTACGGGATGCGATGGAGCGCGTCGGTCGTGCCTGCGCGGATCATGGGAAGGCCTTCATGACCTTCGCGCCCGCTGCCGCCGACGGCCCGCGCCTGCGCGCCCTCGGCGTGACGATGTTCTTCGTCGCATCCGAACACGGCTTCATGCTGCAGATGGCGCGCGCGACAGCGGACGAACTTCACGCGCTTTGATGTGCCGCGGCCCGGCCCTCCAGGGTCGTCTCAGCGCGACCCCTGCTCGACGGAAAGGCGCCAGCCGACCGGCTGCGGGAAGGCGCCGAAAGCCTTCAGGAATGCTCCTCCGCCGCCGTCGCAGCCAGCGCGCGGTTGTAGACGCGCAGCGCATCGACGTGCAGCAGAACACCCAGCACTTCCTGCATCTCGGCGGTGTCGGACAGGCGCACGACCGCAAGAAAATCGCTGCCTGACCGTTCGAAGAGCGGCATTGCCGCTTCCAGTGTATCCGAAGGGGCGACGAACAATGCGTCGTTCAGGGCTCGCCGGACCCGGTCCTCGGCGGGTGCGCGGGGGTGATCCGGTGCTTTCATGACCGAGGACACCTTGAACATCGCCAGCAGATAAGCCTGCGGCCCCGCCGCCAGATGCACGCCCCGCCGCTCCAGTTGCGTCAGGAAGAACGACCTGTCCACCAGTCGCGACGACAGCGCGGTCGACATCGAAACCGCCACCATCACCGCCAGACCGGTCTGCCAGTCGCCGGTCAGTTCGAACACGATCAGGGTGGTCGAGATCGGGGCGCCCAGAACTGCTGCCGCTACGGCCCCCATGCCTGCCAGAGCATAGAGCGTTTCGGATCCCGAAATCTCGGGCAGGATCGCGGTTGCGACGATCCCGAACGCGAGGCCGGACAACGCGCCAAGCATCAACGCCGGAGAGAACACGCCACCCCCCATGCGGCCACCCATCGTGATCGAGACAGCAGCGACTTTCAGCACGGCAAAAACAACCGCCTGATGGAACACGAGGTCGCCGGACAGTGCCCGCGATGTCGTCTCGTATCCGACACCGATGATATGCGGGAACCAGATGGCCAGGGCCCCCAGCATCAGGCCCGCAACGGCCGGACGCAGCATCGCGGGCAAGCGCAGGCGGGCCTGAAGTTCGGTGCCGAGGTCTTCGGCCCAGAAGATCGAGCGCATAAGCACCACCGCGATCAGACCGCAGGTCAGACCCAGCAACAGGAACGCGGGCAGTTCCACGTAAAACGCAAGCATCCCGGCCTGTGGAAGGGCGAATTCGGTCACGTCGCCGAAGTGCATGCGGCTTATGACCGAGCCGGAAACGGCGGCGATGGTGATCGGGGCGAAGGCGTGGACCGCGAAGTGGCGCAGGATCACCTCCATCGCAAACAGCGCCCCGGCGATGGGGGCGTTGAACGATGCGGCGACGCCCGCGGCCACGGCACATCCCAGCAGGTCGCGCCCCGTGATCCCGTCGGCGTTGATCCGGTTGGACACCCATCCCGCAATCATGCCGACCATGTGAACCACCGGTCCCTCACGACCCGACGATCCGCCCGACGACAGGGTGATCATCGAGGCTGCGGCCGAGGCAAGACCCGCGCGGCGCTCGACCCGGCCCTCCTTCATGGCCGACGCCTGGATCACCTCCGCCACGCCGCGCACCCGTCCGTCAGGTGTGAAGCGCGTCAGGATGAACCCCACGATCAGCCCGCCGATCGCGGGCAGCAGCAGCACCCACCACCATGGCAGCGTCGCCGCAAAGCTGTGCAGGCGGTGCACGTCTTCGGTCCCATAGAGAAACGCCTGCAGCGTCCTGATCGCCGTCATGAAGGCGACTGCGGCAAACCCCGCTGCGATGCCGACGACGAGGGCGATGAACCAGAATTGGATCTGCGACGGCCCGCGTGCCCGGATCACATCCCAAGCCCGACGCAGACGCGCCGAAGGCAGTTGGGAGTTGGTCGCATCGCTCACCGGTCGCTTGTCCTTCGCTCTGGCCGCCGTCACAGTCACAGCAGACGAGGGGGAGGACCCACGATGATCCCGGACGACGCGCTGCGCGAATTGAACGATATGCTAGGCGAAGGCCTGAGCACGGGAAAGAGCGATCTCGACCTGCACGGGCGCTCCGAGACGTGGCACGCCCCGATGCCGCCCGATGCGGTGGCCTATCCGCGCCGGACCGAGGATGTGGCGAACCTGGTCCGGATTTGCGCCCGGCACGGTGTCCCGGTCATCGGCTGGGGCACCGGCACTGCCCTCGAGGGTCACGCCTCCGCCCCGCGCGGCGGTTTGACGGTCGATTTCCGGCACATGGATGCCGTGCTCGAGGTGCGGGCCGAGGATATGCTCGTGCGGGTGCAGCCGGGTCTCACGCGCGAGGCGCTGAACGCCGAGTTGCGCGCGACGGGCCTGATGTTTCCTGTGGATCCGGGGGCGAATGCCTCGCTTGGCGGCATGGCCTCTACCCGTGCGTCCGGGACGACTGCCGTGCGCTATGGGACGATGCGCGATCAGGTTCGTGCGATCGAGGTCGTGCTGCCCGACGGCAGGGTGATCCGGACGGGCACGCAGGCCGCAAAATCAAGCGCGGGCTATGATCTGACAGGGTTGTTCGTCGGCTCGGAAGGGACGCTGGGCCTGATTACCGAATTGACCCTGCGCCTGCATGGCCAGCCGGAGGCCACATCGGCAGCTGTCTGCGGCTTTCCGGATACGGCGTCGTCCATCGAAACGGTTATCCTTGCGACCCAGATGGGGCTGCGTCCCGCACGGATCGAATTCGTCGATGCGGCGACGGCGGCGATCCTGAACGCCCACGACGGTGCCGATTTCGATGTCATGCCGCATCTTCTCCTGGAGTTTCACGGATCGGACGCCGCCGTCGCGGAGGAGGCGGCGCGGTTCGGCGAACTGGCGGCCGAGGCCGGTGGCACCGGCTACAAATGGGCGACGAAATCCGAGGAGCGCACGAAACTGTGGTCGATGCGGCATCGCGCCTATCACACCATCCTCGCCTCAAGGCCCGGATCGACGGCGGTGGTCACGGACGTCTGCGTGCCGATCAGCCGGATGGGCGAAGCCATCGACCGCGCCGCCGCCGAGATTGCCGAAAGCGGAATTCCCGGTCCGATCCTCGGCCATGTGGGGGACGGCAATTATCACGCGATCCTGCTGGTGGACCGGGCCTCGCCGCAGGAGCTGGCGGTGGCCAAACGCCTGTCGGACGCGATGGTCGAACATGCTCTCGACCTCGGCGGCACGGCCACCGGGGAACACGGCGTCGGCCTTGGCAAGCTGCACTTCATGGAGCGGGAGCATGGGGCGGGATGGGACGTCATGGGGGCGATCAAGCGCGCCATCGACCCCGACGGCATCATGAACCCCGGCAAGCTGGTGCGGCAGAACTGAGGGACAGGCCGTCCGGTCCGTGTGACCGGCGCGGACTGACGGTGTCAGATTTGCTCGACGGTTACCTTAGAGCCGTAGAACGCAAGACAGCCTTCTACGCCCTTGGCATCCGGGTTGGTCACATCCTCATAGGTCCACGCCACGTCCGGAATGCGGGACGACTGTCCGACGTAGGAGTAGTAATTTGCCGTTCCCTTGTGCGGGCATTTCGTCGTGCTCTGCGACCTTTCCAGAAGGGCCATCGCCACGTCGGCGCGCGGGAAATAGATCACCGGGCCCATGCCGCCTTCGACCAGTTCCATGGCCTTCCGGCTTTCGGCCAGCACGCCATCGTCGCTGCGGACGGTCCAGACACCTTTGGCGGGTGAGACTTTGATATGGGCCATGGTGGTTCCTCCGGAAGATTTCAGGCGCAGACTTTTCAGGCGCAGACTAGAGATAGATCGGTGTGGGGGGAAGTCTCAGAGCGGCGCTGTCATGCGTATGAGCCAGTCCAGATCCGCACCGTCAAGACGCGGCGCAAGGCGTTCAGCCACGCCCGCGTGATAGGCGTCGAGCCAGATGCGCTCGTCCGGGGACAACAGCGACAGCTTCACGAGGCGTCGGTCGATCGGCACCCATGTCAGCGTCTCGAACGCCAGCATGTCGCGGTCGTCACCGCCGACCGGGCGCACGGCCTCGATCACGTGGATCAGATTCTCGATCCGGATCCCGAACGCGCCCTCGCGGTAATAGCCCGGCTCGTTCGACAGGATCATGCCGGGTTGCAGCGGGACGTCCGAGACGCGGCTCAGACGCTGCGGTCCCTCGTGCACCCCGAGATAGACGCCGACGCCGTGGCCCGTGCCGTGATCGTAGTCGCGGTGTTCCGCCCAGAGCGGAGCACGGGCCAGCGCGTCCAGATGGCATCCCGCCACGCCGCGTGGAAACTTCGTGCGCGACACCGCGATCATGCCTTGCAGGACGCGCGTGAAGGCATGGCGGATATCGTCCGGCGGCTCCGTCAAGGAAACGGTGCGGGTGATGTCGGTCGTCCCGTCGATATATTGACCCCCGGAATCGACAAGGATGATCGGGTCGCCCGCCAGTGGTCGGTCCGTCTCTTCGTTGACGCGGTAATGGACGATGGCACCGTTGGGACCGCTGCCGGCGATGGTCTCGAAGCTGATGTCGCGCAACTGGTTGGTCTCCCGCCGGAACCCTTCGAGTGCTTTCGTGACGCCGATTTCGGTCAGGCCCTCGGGTCGGTCTTCGTCGAGCCAGCGCAGGAACCGCACCATCGCGGCCCCGTCCCGCAGGTGCGCTTCGGTCGTCGCCGCGATTTCCGCGGGAGACTTGACGGCCTTCGGAATGGCGATGGGGTCACCGACGGGCGTGGCGTCCCGGATGGCTTCGGCAAGGGCCACGGGACACGTTGCAGGGTCGTATCCGACCGGACCCTCGAGCCTTGCCAGCAGATCGGCAAGCCCTTCCGGCGGGGTCACGCGAACCTCGGGCCCCAGATGGTCCAGCACCGGTGAGACCTTGGCGGGATTGCAGATCAAATCGACGCTTCGGTCGGCATGGACCACGGCAAAGGCCTGGACAAGGGGCGTCCGCTCGATGTCCGTTCCACGGATGTTGAGAAGCCAGGCGATGGCATCCGGTTGGTTCGTGACGAAAGCCGAAATGCCCAAAGCCGTTATCGCGTCGGCGATCGCGCGACGCTTTTCGCCGTGATCGCGCCCGGCGAACTTGTCCGGATAGGCCGTAACCGGACCCGCCGGTGCATCGGGCCGGTCGTCCCAGACCGCATCGACGCCATTCGCCGACGGAACGAGGTCGATCCTTTTCATTTCGCGAAGCTTCTCTATCTCGCGCACGGTATGCAGCCATGGATCGAAGGCAATGCGTCCCCCGTCCGGCAAGACGCCGGGCAACCAGTCGGCAAGGCCCGTCCCGGGCCAGGCGACCGTCTCGAAGGTTGCAGGGTCGGTTTGTGTGCGGACCTGAACGGTATAGCGTCCGTCGGTGAAGACGGCGGCGCGATCCCTCAGGATGACGGCAAAGCCGGCCGAGCCGGTAAAGCCGGTGATCCATGCCAAACGGGCATCGCAGGGCGCCACGTATTCCCCTTGATGGGCGTCCGCTCGCGGCACGACGATGCCGTCGAGGCCCTGTTCGGCAAGCCATGCACGCAATTTGGCGACGCGGGGCGGGGCGTCTGCGGGTCGGGCGCTGACAGCGAAGTTCTGGAACATCAAGGGGCCTCCTTCGACGAGGGATAGCAGGCGTTTCTGCGCTGGCAACCACCTGTCGCCGCGCGTCTGGACCGCCGGGTAAGCCGGGCATCACGGATCGCCGAACCCGCATCATCGCCAGACACCTGCGCAAGAAGGCTTCGACACCGGGGGCCCGCCAACAGTTGGCGGATCAGGTCGAGGCTGTCGCGAACGATCGCCCGCCGGACCGAGGCGCCATCACGATGCGCGCCGCATGCCTTTGACGCGGGCGCGGGCGCGCGGATCGCTGTCGAACAGGGCCGCAAGCTGTTCGGTCATGGCCCCGGCCAGCTGTTCCACATCGGTGATCGTCACGGCGCGGTCGTAATAGCGTGTGACGTCGTGGCCGATGCCGATGGCAAGGAGTTCCACCGCGCGACGCTTTTCGACCATGGCGATCACGTCGCGCAGGTGCTTTTCGAGATAATTCGCGGGGTTCACCGAAAGCGTGCTGTCATCCACCGGTGCGCCGTCCGAGATCACCATCAGGATCTTGCGGGCTTCCTGCCGCGCCAGCATGCGGCGATGTGCCCATTCAAGCGCCTCACCGTCGATGTTTTCCTTCAACAGGCCCTCTTTCATCATCAGTCCGAGGTTCGGGCGCACCCTGCGCCAGGGGGCATCGGCGGACTTGTAGATGATGTGCCGCAGATCGTTGAGCCGACCGGGCTGTTGCGGGCGACCATCCTTGAGCCAGGCTTCGCGGCTCAGCCCGCCCTTCCAGGCGCGCGTGGTAAAGCCGAGGATCTCGACCTTGACCCCGCAGCGCTCCAGCGTCCGCGCCAGCACGTCCGCGCAGATCGCCGCAATGGAAATGGGACGCCCGCGCATGGAGCCGGAATTGTCCAGCAGCAGGGTGACGCAGGTATCGCGGAACTCGGTGTCACGCTCCATCTTGAACGAGAGCGGCGTGGTCGGGTTCGCGACGACGCGCGCGAGGCGCCCCGCGTCGAGGATGCCTTCCTCGAGATCGAATTCCCAGCTCCGGTTCTGTTGCGCCTGCAACCGGCGCTGCAACTTGTTGGCAAGGCGGCTGACCGCGCCCTTGAGCGGCTCAAGCTGCTGGTCGAGATAAGCGCGCAGACGCTCAAGCTCGGCGGGCTCGGCCAGTTCTTCCGCGCCGATGATTTCATCGTGCGCGGTGACATAAACGGTATAGTTCGGGTCGGCGTCTGAAACCGGCTGGGGCGGTGGCGGCTCCATGTTGTCGTCGGCCTCGGGCATCTCGGCTTCTTCGCCGGCTTCCTGATCGGCCATGTCGTCCATCGAGACTTGCGCCTGCGACGGGTCGTCCTGCTGTTCCTGGCTTTGTTCGGGGGAGGCCTCGGCATCCTCCTCCTCCTCGTCGGACCCGGTCGAGTCTGGCTCGTCCTCTTCCTCTTCGGCCTGCCCCTCGTCGTCCTCGTTGTCCTCGATGTCCGGGTCGTCACCCAACTGGTCGCCGTATCCCAGGTCTTCGATCATCTTGCGGGCAAGACGCGCGAAGGCGGCCTGATCGGCCAACACGTCGTCCACATTGTCGAGACGGTCTCCGGTCGCGCCCTCGATGAAGTCGCGCCACAGGGCCAGAACGTTGTCGGCACCCTTGGGCAGGGCACGACCCGTTGCCATCTGGCGGACATAATATCCGGCGGCTGCGGCCAACGGTGCCTGCGCCTTGTCGGTGATCTCACCGTATCCCTTGCGCGCCGTCTCGACCCCGATCTTGGCGTCGATGTTTCCCGCCGTTCCCGGCATGTCACGTGCGCCGACCGCCTCGCAGCGGGCGGTTTCCATCGCCTCGTACAACTCCCGCGCCATGTTGCCTTGCGGCAGGTATTTCGCGTTCACGCCCGCGTCGTGATGGCGGTGTCGCAAGGCGAACGCATCGGCGGTCCCGCGGGCCAGCAACACCTCGTCGCGCGTCATCCGCCGACTGACTTGCGGCAGGCGCAGGGAGTCGTTCGTCTTGCCCGGAGGATCGACGGAATAGGTGACAGCCAGATCCGGGTCCCGTGCCAGCGTCTTTGTCGCTTCGGCCAGTGCCTTCTTGAACGGATCGGCGGGGTTGTCGGACGGTTTGCTCATGCCCGGCACCCTAGCGCTTTGGCGCGCGGGTGCAATGCGCCGCACGCCTGTTTTCCCTCAGTCCGCGACCGGATCGGCCTCGCGTCGGAGGGAGACAGCCCGCGCGGTATAGGCCGGAACGGGCGGCACGCGAACCGTGCGCTCGGGCAACAGCCCAAGGCAGGTCGCGAGGGCGGTCCTGGCCGCGAGTCGCGCGGTGTCGCGCAGGCGCTCATCGTCGGCGAACGCGGCTTGCATCTGCAATTCCTCCTGCGTGGCGCGGGCGCGGGC
>JBARXR010000099.1:0-1528 GCA_049647445.1 Jannaschia sp.
CCCTTTCCCTGAAAACATACATTGATTTGTCATAGATGGTAAATCCCTCGATGACTTCTTCTTTCATGTCGAGTTTTATGTCAAGGTCCTGATATTCCTTGACTACATCTTCTAGGTCATGTGGATGGATAGTCTGAAAAAGGTCATAGGTAGTCTCTATCTGTTTCATCAGGCGTTTCCGGTGCATCGGCAACAGCTTCGATTTGGAATGGGTCTCGAAGACCTTTTGCAGTTTCGGGCCGCTCAGCCCTCGGTGTACCGTGGAGCCGTTGATGAACCTTGTACGGTAGCCTTTTTGATTGTTCAGTCCGTAGGCCACACCAATCCTTCCCGTTTCGCTCTTGGTCTGTTTTATTTCGATATGGTACGGTCTTACCAGTTTTGCCAGCTCCTCGAAACTCCGCACCTTGTATTTCTGGTTGATACCGTTCAATACATCCTGTAGATAATACTTCGTTCCTTTTTCCGCATCCATTCCAAATTGTAAATCTGGCAATCGGTATATCGGCAGTTGCCTTTCTTGTTTGGTGCTTGGCGATGGGGATAGGTCATACTTTCTTTCTAAATATTGATGGGTAGCGATATTCCTTCGGTAGCTGTTGAAGATTCCGAGTACCTTTCCATCTTCCTTTACGTTGGTAGTTACGATATGGACGTGTTCGTGCGTGGTATCGGTATGCCTGACCACGACATAGGGCTGTTTGCCATATCCCATATTTTCCATGTACTCGTCGGAGATTTTAAGGAACGTATCATCATCAAGGTATTCGCCGTGCGGAAGGTTCAGGCTGATATGGGCATAGCGGTTCTTGGTGGCGTTGCGCTGTCCCTGAAAATGGAGTACGCTCCCAAAGAACTTCGGCGATATGCTTTGGGAAAATGTGTTGCCGTAACCGAGTATTTGCATACCTTCTTTTCCAAATACATAGTTCAATGTCCCCTTACAGGTTTCGCCATAAATAATCTGTCCTATCATCCCATTTATAATTCCATCGTACTTTCTATAAGCGCGTGCAGCAATTCATTTGTTTTTTGTATTTCATTTTGTAAACTACTGTTCGGACTTCTTAGGTTCTTGTGGTGCGCGATCTTGACCAACTGATTGATGTTGTTGCCAATCTTATTGATATGGTACGCAAGATTTGAAGTGCCGGGAAGCCTATCTTTTTCTTTGGCCTCCTGTTGCAAGACCAATCTTCTCAGCAATGGGCTTATCGTTCCCCTTGCCGAAATATCTAGGGCAAAAGATTCACAGATTTTCCTCAATTTTTCATATTCCATATCGTTGAATCGAAGCATTACGTTATGGTATCGCTTCTTTTTTCCCAATCGTTTTCTCCCTCTTTTTCGTTGTTCCATTTTCGTTGCTTTTCAGAGCAAAACACTTCGTCAGAAGTAGACAATTCTAAGTTACTTAGAATACAGCTTGCTATCCGTTTCACGGATAAATATAAGTTATAGATTTTGAATATAACTAACTTATAATCAATATATTATATCGAAAAACCATATGAAACCAATAGAGACC
>JBARXR010000100.1:0-11726 GCA_049647445.1 Jannaschia sp.
GTTCATATCCAGGTGTTTCTATTATTCAGGCGAACGTCATGATTGCTCTCGACCACAAACTGAATGCATTTCCTAGATTCTGTTTTACCGCGATTGACCAAGCTTTTTTACTGTGGGGTGCTTTAACGTTCGTTATTTTTTCGTTGGGGCAATTCTCTACGCTGAGTTGGACTGCTCAATCCGTTTTAGATGCAGCACTTACGGGGTTAGGCATTGCGAGCACCTCAGGGCTTACGTGGGCGATCGCTGGCCATGCAAAGCTTCGCTGGGTCATTTTGCTTTGGGCCGCGCTGACGACAGCAGGCAGCATTGTCACGGCCTATGGTATTTTCTATGGCAATGCCCTGATTTTGTCGAATCTATGTCCGCTGTGGCTTGGTCTATGTGCAGCAGGCTATGGCGCGATGGCCATCGGTATGAAATCTCGTTGTTTCACAGCAGCTTGCTTGGTGCATGTGGGTGCGGTTGCTGTCTTTAGCTACATATCGGGCTGGTATTTTTTTAATAGTGGCCTAATCATGACATCGACACTTTTCTTTTTCTCAAGTGTCCCCTGGGACGTAGAGGCGCGATGAATAACCCATCTCAATTTGAGGGTGTTCCTGTCGCTCGCTTAAGTGCAACAGAAATTCCTTTGAAACGTCAATTTGAAGTATTTAAACAGACGATTTCTCCAATATTTGATGTAATTCCAGTAGGGGATACTCGGTCTTTTTCCTGTTCAATCACCAGTTATTTAGTCGATCAGCTGACATTTACTCACGCATCATTCGACGAGATACAGGTATCACGGCATCTTTCGCATCGTGGGCCTGATTGCATTACACTCCAGTACTTTTATTCTGGCGGAATGCAAACGACTTTAGAAAGTGGGAAGCCGTTGCAAATAGCAAACGATGTCGTCTCAATTCAAGATTTTGCTCATCCTTTTAGGAGCGTTGGCAAAGCGAATAGTTTCTTTAGCGTCATCATTCCTCGTCATGCAATGGCGAAGCCTCTCCCTGGGAAAATCGCGATTCATGAACAAATTTATCAGCGCCATCCAATTTTTTCATGCCCTGTCAATTCGCCTGCGGGCCTAGTCCTTACTCAGGCTTGGTTGACACTCTGGAAAAACCTACCCAATACATCCCTGACAGACGCGCCTGCGATCGCTCAGGGATTTGTTGGCTTACTCAATGGCTTGCTCAGCGGCCTGTTACCAACCCCGGAAAATATGGCAGTTCAAGCTCAGGTAGCGTTAGCGACTGAAGACGCGATGAAAAGCTATTTACGGGCTCATCTCCATCTACCTAATGCGAGTGTAAATATGCTTTGTCAGGTGTTTCACTGCTCTCGGGCTACCGTTTATCGGTTGTTCAAAGCCGAGGGGGGAGTGCATGCATACGTGCGAAAACAACGACTGACGCGCTGCTACCAAGCGCTCAGACAATTGCCCCCGTCCTCACGTAAGACGGTTAGTGAAATTTCTCATCAGTGGGGATTTACCGATGCGGCATCCTTTAGTCGTCTCTTTCGCAAGCAATATGGAATATCGCCATCAGAGGTGGGTGCAGATCGCTCTAAAACCGTAAGTGCAGTGCTCGATAAAAACGCGAGCTATGGGTGCGATAGCGATCGCTTGCGACAGTGGCTAGAGAATTATTGCGATAGCGACAGCGTCAGTAACGGCATCTGAAAACGGCATTTGAAAGACTGAGACAGACAGACAAGAAAATTGAGACACACTGCAAAACTAAAGCCAAAGATAATTCAGGTCATCCGATACCCTTAAAAAAGGGATTCAGTAAATTCGCGGTATTTCCCATGGATACTGTCGTGAAATGGGCATCAGGCTAAGCCCTGACTTCTAAACTTTGAAGCTTGAACTTTGGGTTCTAAACTTTAGATCATTGTCGGGTAGGCCAGTCAATTTATATATTTGTAAATGTGGAGAAATGAATAGTGAAACTTATTAGAATTGGCCAAGGCGTTGCTGTCTCGATAGCTGTCTTGCTGTTAGCCCCTGCACATACCCTGGCAGCCGTATTTGCCGATTCCGGCGCAGACGCCGCCTCAATCACGGATACCGTTGAAGCTTTTCGGGCTGCTTTGGGCGAACCAGACAACATCAACGCTCTCGGGCCAATTGCGGCAGGTCGTCGTGAAATTAACTGGGATGCAGGCATTGTTCCGGTTGATATGCCAGGAGACTTTTTTAACGTTACCGTCACCCGTGGCGCTGAGTTCAGCACAGATGCAGGTTCAGAGTTCAAGGTTAGCAACCCCATTAACCCTGCTGATCCAGGTTTTCCCGACAATGAGTTTGATAGTATTAACCCGACTTATCCGGACCAGTTCGCAACATTTAGCCCCGAGCGGTTGTTTACACCCGTGGGCACCAATGTCTTAGACGTGAATTTCTTTGTTTCTGGGTCTGACACTGCGGCCACAACCAATGGGTTTGGGGCCATTTTCACAGATGTAGATCTTCCCGATAGTACAGCGCTAGAGTTCTATGACGTTGAGGGCACGCTGATAGGTTCCAACTTTGTGCCAGTGGCGTCAGAAGGATTGTCGTTTTATGGGGAGACCTTCGACGAAGGGAACCTATTTAGTGTACGGATTACCAGTGGCAATACGCCCATTGGCCCTGATGATGATCCAGATAATGGTGTAGATGTGGTGGTGATGGATAACTTCATCTATGGTGAGCCTCAAGCGGTTCCTGAACCCTCTGCTGTGATCGGTATGGTGGCGGTTGGTTTGCTGGCTTACCAAGTGAAGCGTCGTCGTAATCAGGCGATCGCGCCATAGCCTCTCAATATAGCCACTCAATAACCATTGTTGTTCCGCAAAATATTAGGCCGCTATTGCGCCCTAAGCCATCCTCGCCGTAGCCAATCTTAAACATTGGCTACGGCGTTTTTAGTGGCCTCATCAAATCAGACAGCCGCCATTCGTTTGCGACTCACTAATTAACCATAAGTCAGCTTTTCTTAGCCCTTAACGTAGCCTCTCATTCGGTTTACTGACTGTATAAAGCAGTTAACCGGAGCGACGATCGCAAGCTCCATTTATTTCAATGCTGAAACATAAAGTCAACTGGGCTGAAAAGACTGCCGTCATTACAGGAGGTGGTTCGGGGATTGGGAAAGCGGTTGCGGTCGCACTTGTTAAAAAAGGAGCTGTCGTTCATCTCGTCGATTGTCATCAAGCGCGAATAACAGCAGTGCTTGATGAGATATCTTCTACGCCGAGTATTTGCGATGACGAAGCCTCTTTGAAGGAAGCTCTCAACCTTCACGGTCACACCATCAATGTCACAAAACCAGAACAACTAGAACAACTCGCAAGCACATTACAGAGCAAAGTAGACATCTTGATCAACTGCGCAGGGATCTTACATCAAGGCAAAATCGCCACAACTACGAATACAGAACTGCATCAGGTACTTGATGTGAACCTGTGGGGAGTTATTCATAGCATCAAAGCATTTCTTCCCCAGATGAGAAACCGAGAAAACAGCAGTCACATTATTAACATTGCCTCTATCGCAGGCTTGATTGGCGCGCCTGAAATGGCAATATATAACGCTTCTAAGTCTGCCATTTTAAGCTTAACGGAATCGTTATCGATTGAATTAGCTGCTGACAACATCCATGTTGCGGCAGTGTGCCCTGGCTCTATCAAAACGAATCTTGGTCAAGATGGCATGTTTTCTTCAGAATCTACCGTTGCTCAGACATTACGTAAAACGATTCATAATGGCGCTAAGCCTGAGCGAGTAGCCTCAGATATTATTCAGACCATTGAACATTCATCTATGTTCAAGCTCTCTTGCGTGGAGTGGCACTGGCAGTTTCTTTGGATGTGTAAAAGACTTTTTCCGTCTCTTTATCCAAAGTTTGCCAGCTTTGTTTATCACCAAGTTATTGAAAAAGGTTGTTTGGATAGCTTCCTTTCGCAACACATTAAAGCCAGACAATGGCTTTAATTTTCAAACACGAAAATAGTAAGGAACACAATTGGACATGACATTACTTAACCACTGGCATCCAACCATCAAGAGCAACCAACTAAAGCGTAAACCCGTTTTAGTTCAGCTATGCAATGAAGAAATAGTATTGTTTCGTAGCGTGGCAGACAGCATCGGCGCATTAAAAAATCGGTGCCCTCACCGTGGTATGCGACTCAGCCAAGGGTGGGTGGAGAATGACGAAATTGTTTGCCCTTATCACGCTTGGCGGTACGCAGCTGATGGCAAAGGCATCAGCCCTAGCACACCGAATCTCAAGCCTTGCGTCTTTTCCTTTTCAGTCATTGAACGGTACGGCATTATTTGGATAAAATCGGCTACGTCGTCTGCCATTTTTCCAGACTTCAACCTTCAAGGTCATTTATTTGCAGGTGTCGTTACGCAAGACATTCAGGCCCCTTTAGAAGTGGTCGTCGATAACTTTTCAGATATTGAGCATAATCCCACCACGCATACTTACTTTGGCTATTCTTACGAGAACCTGGCCAAGATTAAAAGCCACATAGAAACAACAGACGATACTGTCCGCGTTATCAATAAAGGATCTCAGCAGCCTTTACCTTGGCTAGTTGAAAAAATATTTTTCAACGTCCACTCAGGCGACCAGTTCGTAAACGATTGGAAGACTTACTTCTCTCCTGTGTATAGCACTTTTGATCAGTCCTGGGTCGATGCTGTTACAGACAAGCCAAGACGCATACAGGTAAAATTAGTCGTCTTCTATATTCCCACTGGCAATGATCAAACACGAGTGATGATATTTGTATTTGTCAATTCCATTATCAATAAGTTGATGTTTCAGCTCTTGGGTGGGCCAATTGTCAGATGGTTTGTGGATTACGAGCTGAAAAAAGACATAGACATCCTAGAGAACCTGGCCGACAAAAAAATGGCCCTGAGTGAAATGCAGCTAGGTCGCCATGATCGGGTTCTAGGCGAAAATCGCAAGCGCATTGATCGCCTTTATCGCAGCCCGATGTAAAAGATAAATGCGGCAGTCAACAGTCCGATCTCATCCCGGAGAAGAAATATGATTACCTTAGATACATTCCACACCCTCCTGCGACAGGGCGAAACAACGACTGATAAAGCATTGGCACTGTTTGACGAGCTAGAGGGCGTAAACCTCGATTTCATGATGGGTCGATGGAAAGGCTCTGGCTTTAACACGCATCACCGCATGGACGGGTTGCTAGAAACTGTTGGCTGGTATGGCAAAGAATTTGTCGGCCCAGATTGCGTTCATCCATTGCTATTTTCTGACGGGAATAAGATCTATAAGGTTGATCCTAACCCTACCGTTTTTAATTTAGGGTTTAGTATCGATTTGCCTCAAAAGGAATCGCTCAAGCCACTGTATAGTGCCATGGGCAAACTGCTCAAAACTAAAGAAAGCAAAGCCAGAGTTCGGATGATGAAATATCGTGGCAAGCTCAGCGCAACGATGAGTTACGACTACTTACCCATTAACGATGTATTTAGAAAAGTAGATGACAATACCCTACTAGGGTTAATGGACTTTAAAGGCATGGAACAACCCTTTTTCTTTTTGTTGAATAGGGATGTGTTGACTAGGGGTTAAGCCGAGACTGGTGTTGCGTGAGCCAGAATTTTGTGCTGCAACGCCAACAGCGATAAGTTAGCCATAAGTCAGCCTTCCGTAGCCCATAACGTAGCCTCTCAGACTGTGTAATAGAAACAAGCAAACGCGGCAAGCGAGCGTTCTGCTGTTACTCAGTCGTAACATACATCAACGCTTTCTCTCACTAAAACGCTTCGTATAAACCGTCCTGATTTTTCATTAGGAATCTTAGATTGCGTCATTTTTTTGAGAGTGTTTTTCAGCCCTCTAAAAACTAAAGGAAATCCAAAAATGAACAACTTTCTAACTCTTCTGGCAAACGAAATCGTAGATAGCTTGTTTAAAAACGCCCCTAAGATCGACGATCTCGGTGACATCTTTATTGGCAATAACGGAGATGACAAGCTCCAAGGCGGCGATAAAGATGACATCTTCCTGTCGAGCGGCGGTGATGATACTGTCTCAGGCGGCGGTGGCACCGATATCGTTTTTGCCGGAAGTGGCAACGATATTGTGATTGGTCAAACCGGCGATGATGTCGCCTTTTTAGGGAATGGTGATGACCGCTTTATTTGGAACAACGGCGACGGCAGTGACTTCATTAACGGTGGTAAAGGCTTTGATGTTACTGAGGTGAACGGTGCCAAAGATGCTGGTGATGAGTTTGATCTGCGCGAAATTAAAGGTCAGGCCATTTTTAACCGGCTCAATCTAGGAACCTTTACTTTGACGAACGAAGAGATTGAGCAGTTTGAGATTAGTGGCAAGGGCGGTGATGACTCACTGACCGTTGGTGACCTCACCGGCACCAGGGTTGAAAAAGTGGTCTTCTCGGGTGGTGATGGCAATGATGTGTTAGATACCAGAGAAAGCTCGACTACTATTGAAGCTTTTGGGGGGGCAGGCGATGATTTGCTGCAGGGCGGCTCTGCCGACGATACGTTTTTTGCGGGCAGTGGCAATGACATTGTGGTGGGTCAACGGGGAAATGATACCGCCTACCTGGAAGACGGCGATGACCGCTTTATCTGGAACAATGGCGACGGCAGTGACTTTATCAACGGTGGCAAGGGCTTTGATGTCACTCAAGTGAACGGTGCTGATGGTGCTGGCGATGAGTTTGACTTGCGTCAAGTGGATGGTCAGGCTATTTTTAATCGGCTCAATCTGGGACTATTTATCCTGACTAATGAAGAGATTGAGCAGTTTGAGATTAATGGCCAGGGTGGTGATGACTCGCTGACGGTGGGTGATCTCACTGGCAGCGGAGTTCAATCGGTTGTCTTCTCGGGTGGCGATGGCAATGATTTTCTGAATGCGAGTGGTACGGCCACACCGATTACTGCGGATGGGGGTGCGGGTGACGACATTCTTATCGGCGGCAGCGGTGACGACATTCTTATCGGCGGCGATGGCGCTGATTTGCTCATTGGTGGCGGCGGCAATGACATTCTCATCGGCGGCGACGGTACAGATATCTTTGGCCTTGTTTTCGGCAGCATCGATGTGATTCAAAACTTCAATGCTGCTGAAGGCGACATGCTCCAAATTCAACAAGATATGTTGCCTCAAGCTCGCATGGGCAGCGCCGATTCTATTCGTGAGTCACTGACTTACAACGCTGGCAGCGGAGCGATCACGCTAGGTGGGGTTCAAATTGCCACGCTCGAAGCACCCGTCGGTGGCTTCGATATCAACAGCCATGTTGACATTATCTAGATAGACAGACACAGCCGAAAAATATAGCGACACGGGGGCGAGGTTCAACTGAGGGTGTGCGATTCGTTCAGCTTAAACAGGCAATCTGCCTGGGGACAGCTGGCAAGATTAAACATAAGGAGGAATCCGAATGGAATCTTGACAACTTAGTTTTCGTGATAGTGAAATTCTATCCCTCCCTGATGCGGGAGTGACAGCATCGACCACTGTGATTGGATTGACACCCCGTTGCAGCAAGCATGGTCGAAAAGGCGGTAACCCGGAACCCGACCGGGAACTCCGCCCAGCATAGCTGGCCAAGGTTAACAAACTTGAACCCATGCTAGAACCGTCGTCATTGAGACCAAGCCAACGCGGGGATAATCCTCCAGATGGGGGTCTCCATTCGGAGAACCAGGCTTGCCCAAAACGGGAAAGGGAATCGAGCTAGGCAGTTACCCTCTTGACCTAGATGCATCCTCTAAAAACCCGGCGGAAAGTGGGAACCTAACGTCAGTGCCAAACGAAAACTAGGAACGAAGTAACTGTCCTGTTTGCTCTCAAGTCGTGTTCAATGACTTGAGCAGGGCGTCAACCCGCAAGCAGCAGGATAGCAGGATTGTCTCAGAAGCCAATGCCTCTAGGAAAGCTAGGGGATATGCCGACAGAGGCACAACAGTTTGGACGGTAGCGGTATGAGTAGCAATGAATAAGTCATGAACGAGTTAACGACTACGTATGAATGGAGGGCGCTTCCCTGGCGACAGCTAGAGCGAAGAGTTTTCAAGTTGCAAAAGCGCATCTACCAAGCCTCGGGGTGGTTCATCACCGGGTAACACTTTTGCAGCGATCGCACAGCCATTGACGTAGGCTAGAGAGCCTTGCCAGCCCCCTCAAAGATCGCCCCACATGAGTCCAGCCCTTTCCGTCGCCGCCAGCCTATCCCCAGGCACTCGCCAAGACATCGGTATTCAGGTGCTCGCTCGCGCAGAGCCTGTTAGCCACATAGCTGCAACACATCAGGTCAGTCGAAAATTCGTCTACCAGCAAGGTAATCAAGCACAGCAAGCCCTGGAAGAGTCATTTGCGCCATCCCAAGGCGATGACGAAGTTCTATTTCATCTGCCTGTGACCAAGAGCTGGCTGTACCAGCTCATTCTGGGACTGGTGCTGATTTGCCACAGTTCCTATCGAGGAGTGGTGGAGCTGTTTCGAGATCTATTCGATCTGCCGATCAGTATCGGCACTGTCCACAATCGGCTTGAAGCCGCCGCTGCGACAGCCACTGAAATCAACCAATCCCAAGACCTATCAAGCATTGAGGTGGGACTTCACGACGAAATTTATCAAGCTGATAAGCCTGTGCTGGTGGGCGTCGATGCGGCCTCAACCTACTGCTATCTATTGCAAGGGGTGGAGCACCGGGATGAAGAGACTTGGGGCTGGCATCTGCTGGATGCGATGGCGCAAGGCTTCGACCCAGACTATACAATCGCCGATGGTGGCAGTGGACTGAGGGCGGGGCAGAAAGCTGCCATGCCAGAAACACCCTGTCATGGCGACGTGTTCCATATCCAGCAGCAGTTTGAGCAGGTCGCCAATGGACTGGCTCGCCAGGCGCAAGGCGCAACGACTCATCGCATCAAGCTGGAGCAGACGATTGCTAAGGCGCTGCTAACAAACAGCATGACACGGCAGCTGACCATTCAACAGGTGCAAGCCAACCGCCGGGAAGCCGGGCTGGTCGCCCGTGCCCAAGATGTCAAAACGCTGTTGCAGTGGTTCTCCCACGATGTGATGGCATTAGCTGGCCCGGACCTCACCGTGCGTCAGGAACTCTTTGACTTCATTGAGATAGAACTCAAACAGCGGGCAGGCAAGCAATATCCGACGATTCGCAAGCTGAGGAAGGCCCTGCACAATCAGCGCGATCAGCTGCTGGCCTTTGCCGGTGTCCTGGATCAAAAGTTAGAAGTCATCGCCCAGCGCTTTGAGCTGCCGCTACAGGCCGTACGGGATGTCTGTTTGCTGCATCGAAAGCCCAACACCTCGAATGCCTATTGGGAACGCTGGAACCAGCTATACAGTCAGATGTCAACCAAGTTTTACGACGTGATGGAGGCCATCAACGAAGCCCTCAAACAAACGCCCAGAGCCAGTTCAATGGTCGAAAACCTGAACTCTCGCTTGCGCAATTACTTCTTTCTGCGCCGGAGCCTCGGGGATTCCTACCTCAGCCTTTTGCAATACTTCCTGAATCACCGCTGCTTTCTAAGGTCTCGGGTGCCGGAACGGGTGGGCAAAAGCCCCAAGCAATTGCTGACTGGACAGCCTCACCCACATTGGCTAGAAATCCTTGGTTTCGAGCGCTTCCAAAGGGCATAGGAAGTGATCAGATCAGTAGGTGAAGCCATCGTTGATGATGGCCTAATTTGCGCTGCGAGTGTTACCTAAAAGTGGCCATTTGTGAACCACGCCATTAGTGAGTACAACCCGGAGCGCATCTTTACGCTCGGCGGTGACTGTGGGGTAGAGGTCGCGCCAATCTCGTTCCTCAATCGAAAGCACAATGGGGTAGCTGTCATTTGGCTGGATGCACATGGTGACCTCAACACACCTGGTTCTTCTCCAAGCAAACACTTTCATGGAATGCCACTGCGATCACTCCTCGGTCAAGGAAACGCTCATATCACAAGTCAACTATTTGCAACGCTAGTGCCTAGCCAAATATTCCTAGTAGGCACTAGAGAACTTGATGAGCCGGAGCAAGCATTCATCTCGCAAAACGGGCTTCGCATATTCTCTGTAAGCTCAGTCAATGAAGGTCAGAACTATCCACTCCTATCAGCTATCGACGCTACGGGGTTTCGTAAGATATACATTCACTTAGATCTAGATGTTTTAGAGCCAACAGATTTCCCTGATGTAGCCTGCCGGACTCCTGGAGGAATTAGAGTAGGTCACCTTGAACGGCTACTATCGGAACTTATAGACAGGTTTGAAATTGTTGGGTCTAGCATTTTAGAATTCATGCCTGTCGAGTCAAGCACTGAAGGAGTTTTTGTAGCAGCCTCTTTAGCTGAAATAGTTCAACTTTGAGCAGCTTCTCTATGCTCCAAAAACGAAGGGATACTGTTGGCCAATTAAATATTAAACGCTGAAACAACGCAAACTCCTTAGTTCAGCTAAGGAGTTGAGAACGAATTTACTGGATTTGAGCCGCTATTGCGGGATTGGCCAACAGTATCCGAAGGATTTCGGAACGATCATACATACTACTCTGGGCGTTAGGTGTGGCTATTGTCCGACTGTTCGCGTTGAAAGGAAATAGCTTCAGACTGCTAAAATATGGAGCTAAAACACTAGCTTTGCTGACATCAAAAGGCTGGATTCTCTGTACCTGATGATCGGAGATTATTGTTATTGCTGTGCGGTGAATAAGGTCAGAGAACAGATAACTCGGCTCAAAACCGTTCGACCCAGGGACGTAGTTCTATTTCCCATGTCCAAGTGCTGCGGTGCTGCAGTAGGGTATTGAGATAGGCTTGTGCGATCGCATCCGGTTCTAAAAAACTATCCGGATTATCCTCAGGCTGCTGTCGGTGAGGCGATGCAATGCTCCCATCAATAATAAAATGAGCCACATGAATATTCTTCGGTGCTAGCTCTCTGGCCATACTTTGAGCCAGCCCGCGCAGGGCAAACTTACCCATGGCGAAAGGCGCAGAAAGCGCATAGCCTTTCACACTCGCAGAAGCCCCTGTGAACAAAACTGCCCCATGCCCCTTTTTGAGCATCCGCTTCACGGCCTGCTGGCCTACGAGAAAACCGCCGTAGGCTGTGACTGCCAACGTTTTTTCAACATCGGCAGGCTTCAAATCAACCAAAGCTCCCTGCGTGCGGTAGCTAGGGTTGTAAACCACTACATCAGGCGAGCCAAGACGATTATCAAAGTCAGTAAAAAGCTGCTCAACGTCATTTTGCTGCGAGGCATCGCACTGAAAAGCCTGTGCCTTAATCTCATCGCAAAGAGACTTCAACTTTTCAGTATTTTGAGCGGCTAATCCTATCGTCATACCGTTTTCAGAAAAAAGGCGTGCTATCGATGCACTGAGTCCATTGCCTGCACCGACAATCAAAGCGTTTTTGAAATTCATATGCTTGAACTAATTTCCTGTGGTATCGACGTGATAATTTTTGGATGTTCTTGTGATAAAGGGCGTTGTTTCTAATTTCACTGTTTGAAATGGGCAACAACATCGCGGCGGAACAGCAGCCAGAGCGCGATTAGCTGTAACACCATGAAGGTGCCAATGCCAGCATAGACTGTGGCAGGCGAGGCCATCTCTACTGGCAGCGGGCTGACATATTGCGTGATCAGACCTTGGGAATAGTCAAAGGCTCCGACAGCGTTATAGCCCACCAGTA
>JBARXR010000101.1:0-4450 GCA_049647445.1 Jannaschia sp.
CGCAAGCTTGCCAGCCAGATCACGGTGGCCGAGGTCCGCCGCCTCGGGTCGTTCTTCGGCCTCTCGGCCGGGGGCCGCCGCGTGGTGATCGTGGATGCTGCCGACGATCTGAATCCCTCCGCCGCAAATGCCCTGCTCAAGCTGCTGGAAGAGCCGCCCGCGCGCACGACGCTTCTGCTTGTGACGCACCAACCTGCGCGCCTACTGCCAACGATCCGGTCCCGCTGTCGCGTCCTGCGGGTCGAACCCCTGGCCCCGGACGCACTTTTGTCCGCGGTCGAGCAGGCGGGCGGGACCCTTGATCCGGCCGTGGCCGGTCTGGCCGAGGGCTCTGTCGGGGCCGCTCTCTCGCTTGCCGCCGGGGGGGCCGAAGTCTACGGGTCCCTCATCGCGCTTTTCGCCCGAAGCCCGATGGACCGCGCCGCCGCGCGGCGTCTAGCGGAAGCCTGTGCGGGCAAGGCCGGGGCCGAGCGACTGCAACAAACCCTCGACGCGTTGAACCGCCTGCTGCACCGTGCCGCCCGCGCGGGTCTTCTTGGTCCGCCGGAAGACGCACCCGATGCGGAAGCCGCCCTTCTTGCGCGCCTCGCGCCCCATGATGCCGCCGCCCGCGCCTGGGCCGCCCTCAGCCAGGACATCGCGGATCGTGCCGGTCACGCCCGTGCGGTCAATGTCGATCCGGCTGCAATCGTATGGGACGCCTTGTCCCGAATCGATCAGCAGGCCCGCGCCGTCTGAACCGCCTCGGAACGGGTGCCTTGCAGGGGGCGCCGCCAGACCCCCCCGGCGTGCGCCCGTTGCCTGCAACGCCGTCCAACAGCCCACTTGGAGCGAGCGATTGCAAACGCCTTGCAACCATGACCATCCCGGCCTAGCCCACGACGATGGAACCGACGATAACAGACAGCCATTGCCACCTCGATTTCCCACAGTTCGATGATGAGCTTCCTGCCCTTCTGAGCCGTGCGGCCGATGCAGGCGTGCGCCGGATGGTCACGATCTGTACCAAACTCCGCGACGCCCCGACCGTCCGGGCCCTGTCGGAGGCCAATGCGCCGGTCTTCTGGGCGGCCGGGACGCATCCGATGTCCGCCGCCGACGAACCGATGGCAACCGTGGACGATCTCATTGCCCTCGCGCAACATCCCAAGATGGTCGGGATCGGCGAGACCGGCCTCGACTATCACTACACCGCCGACACCAAGGCCGTTCAACACCAAAGCCTTGCGATCCACATCGAAGCGGCGCGCAAGACCGGCCTGCCCCTCATCATCCATGCCCGCGCCGCCGATGACGATATGGCCCGCATCCTGACGCAGGAACATCGCGCCGCGCCCTACACCTGCGTGATGCACTGTTTCAGCAGCGGACCGGCACTGGCGAAGGCCTCCCTCGACCTCGGGTTCTACCTGTCGATGTCAGGCATCGCGACCTTCCCGAAGTCGCAGGACCTGCGCGAGATCTTCGCGGCCGCCCCCCTCGACCGCATCCTCGTCGAGACAGATGCCCCCTACCTCGCGCCGTCGCCGCACCGCGGCAAACGGAACGAGCCCGCGTTCGTCTCCCACACTGCCCGCAAGGGTGCGGAGGTTTTCGGTCTCGACTATGCCGATTTCGCCGCCGCGACGGAGGAAAACTTCGCACGCCTGTTCACCAAGGCCGCGATGTAGTCAGTGGCAGTGAAGCGGAACCGATCCGGCGTGGCAACACTGGCCCGGCGGTGACGACTTGCGGCACCCCCCGCCATGGCTGACCGGCTCGTGCATCGACTGGATCAATGCCCGGGACGGCATGGCCGACGCCCCGAACCCAAGGCCCACGAACGCAAGACTCATCATCAATATCCTCATCGCGAACCCTTTCGTAATCTCTGTTAACAATCGTTAACGCGGCGGGTCGCGCCGAGCCACGCATTTTTGCGCCACCGGTCTTTCACCATCAGCGCAGCGGATCGGCGGGCAGCGCGCAGCCCTCCCGCTCCTCCATCTGGGCGATGCAGGCGCGAAGGCTGCGCTCCGGCCGGCGCTCGAACCGGGTTTTGGAGACATGCACAGCCTCGATCCGGTCAAGGCGGAACATGCGGAAATCCTGTCGCAGGTCACACCAGGCCACCAGCGTCCAGACCCGACCCCAGAACCATAACCCGAGCGGCTGGACCCGTCGCAGCGTCGCCTGCCCGCTGGCGTCGACGTAATCGAGCGAGGTCTCCAATCCGTCGCGGACCTGTTTGTCGAGCACGTCCAATCGGATGCGGTCCTCTACGCGCGCCTCCATCGGCGGCGGGGCCGCCAGCCGCTCCAGGGCACGATCGACCACGTCGGGTCGCGGCAACACCGCCTCGACCTTCGACAGCGCGTCGCGCGCGCCCTGCGCCATCTGCGCCCCGCCCCATGCCGCGACCAATCGTGCCCCGAGGGCCAGTGCCGTGACCTCCGCCTCGGTGAACATCAGCGGCGGCAGGTCGTATCCGTCTCGCATCATATAGCCCACGCCGGCCGCGCCCTCGATGGGCACGCCCGACGCCATGAGGTCTGCGATATCGCGATAGATCGTGCGCTCGGACACCTCCATCGCCTGCGCCAGCCGCGCCGCCGTCCAGAGTTTGCCGCCGCGCAGGGTCTGGACCAGGCGGAACAGCCGGTCGGCGCGGCGCATGCGCCTCAGACCCTGAAAAAGCTGATGGAATTGCCATCCGGGTCATTGGCATAGAAGAATTGGCCCGCCGGAATGGTGATCGCCTCGCTCAGGACGGTGCCGCCTGCCGCGCGCACCCGCGCCATCACATCCGGCAGCGCATCGCGTACCACCAGGCTTACCGAGGGGCCGCGCCCGTCGCCTGCCGGCTTGCCCTCATAGAGATGGCCGGACACGCCCCCGGCCTCGGTATGGGGAAAGACCGCCGTCTCGTTCGGCCCCATTGTTTCAACGGGCATGTCCACCTGCAGGACGCTCTCGTAGAATGTCCGGCCTTTCGAAAGGTTCCGGACGGGGATTTCGGCCCAGATGATCGCATGTGGGGTAGATGTCATGATCTCGCTCCTGTCTCCGCCCCGGACATCGGGGCCACGGACGGTGTGATGACACACCCCTCCTGACAGCATCCTGTCAGCAGCGTGTCAGGATCGACGCACGTCGTCCAGCCCGCCCTCGCGCCGGATGAACGCCACGATGTCCTCGACGCCCGTCCCCTGACGCAGGGCCGCCATCACGAAGGGCCGTCCGGCCCGCGCGACCGTCAGGTCGCTGTGCGCCAGGTCGAGATCAACGCCGACATAGGGGGCAAGGTCGGTCTTGTTGATGACCAGCAGATCGGACCGCGTCACGCCCGGTCCCCGCTTGCGCGGAATGTCCTGCCCGGCGGCGGTGTCGATCAGATAGATCGTCAGGTCCGCCAGTTCCGGCGAGAAGGTAGCCGCTAGGTTATCGCCCCCGCTTTCGATCAGGATCACGTCGAGTTCCGGATGAACGCGCCGCAGATCGGCGATCGCGGCGAGGTTGATCGACGCGTCCTCCCGGATGGCGGTATGCGGACAGCCGCCCGTTTCTACCCCGCGAATACGGTCGGCGGGCAGCACCTGCGCGCGCAACAGAAACTCCGCATCCTCGCGCGTGTAGATGTCGTTGGTGATGACGGCGATGGACAGGTCGCGTGACAGCGCGCGCGCCAGATGCTCCGTCAGCGTCGTCTTGCCCGCGCCCACCGGCCCGCCGATGCCTATGCGCAGGGGGCCATTGGCACTCATCCTGCATCCTCGGCCGCAAATACCTCCAGCGCGGCGTTCAACCCGTTGATGGCTGCCGGAAACCCGCCGTAGAGCGACATTTGCCAGATCGTTTCGGCGATCTCCTCGCGGCTCAGCCCCGCCTTGCGCGCGCCGGCGATATTGACCTTGAGTTGCGGCATGACACCCGTCGCCGTCAGCGCCGCGATCGTCGCGATATAGCGTTCACGCAGCGGCAGGCCGGGGCGGGCATAGTGCCGACCATAGGCGAAATCCACCACGGCCTCCGCCATGCCCGGCACAAGGTGACCGTACCGGGCTTCCAGCGCCGCCTCCATGCCGGGATTGAGGTCTTCTGACAGGGCTTTGCCGGTTTCATAGGTGCTCATGTGCGGAAAATCCTCGGTTGCAGCGTTTCATGCGCCATCGCGTCCAGATCGGCCAGAACGGCGGCTGCTCCGGGGGGCTGGTCCGACCGCGTCGCCGCCACCTCCACGATGACGGCATGCAGATCGCGCAGGATCCCTTGCGCCTCGGTCTGGCCCAGCGGCAGGAATCGCGTTGCGGCAGACACGATTTGTCCCGCGAAGGCCTGAAGGTAAAGCGTCACCACCGTCGTTGCATCCATCCCGCGCGCCCGCACCCCAAGGGCCACGGGCAGCGGCAGGTCGGCCAACGCGGCCTCGCCCATCCCCGTCGTCACGTCGCAGAACGCGGCCCCCATGGCG
>JBARXR010000102.1:0-3579 GCA_049647445.1 Jannaschia sp.
TTCGTCACGCTGGACGCGTCCGAATTCGTCGATCTGGGCACGGTGACGTTCACCGATACCTTCCCGACGTTGGGCCAGACCATCGACGACGCCAACATCCAGCTCAGCTTTGCGGGCGGGGCGGCGACCACGGTCGATGTCTCGGGCACCACCGGCATCGGCGATGAGCTGCGGGTGAACTTCGCTCAGACCGGTCAGACGGCCGGACAGGACGTCACCATCGACTTTTCGCCCATCGTGCGCGGCACGGTGAACTCCTTGCTGACTTATACCGGCGGCGCGGCGGATGAGATGATCACCGGGACGGCGGGCGACGACTCGATCAATGCCTCCGGCGGCCAGAACTCCGTCACGGGCGGCGTGGGCAACGACACGCTGCGGGCCGACAGCGGATTCTCGACACTGGACGGCGGGCTTGGCGACGACAGCATCGCCGGCTCCAGCTTGTCCGGGCTGCTGTCGGGCGGCGCGGGCGACGACACGATCACGCAATCGACCGGCCGCTTCGAAAGCGGCGCCTATCAGGCGGTGGAAATCACCGGGGGCGACGACGACGACACCATCTCCGTCACAAGCGTGCAGGGCACTGGATCAACGGTCCGGGGCGACGCGGGCAATGACACGATCCTGCTGAATTTCGCGACGATGACCGACGGGTTCGTCGATGGGGGCACCGGCGTCGACCAGTTGAGCCTGTCCGGCTCGAACATGACCGGCACGGATTTCGAAGGCATCGACGCGACCACGATCCTGAACAATTCCACGAACACCATCGACGGCGCCGAATTTGCCGACCTCGGAACGGTGACTTTCACGGATACGTTCGCGACCGTCGGTTCCACGAGTATTGACGCCAATGTCTCGTTGAACTTCGCGGGCGGAGCCACGACGACCGTCGACGTCTCGGGCACGACCGCCATCGGTGACGAACTGCGGGTGTCCTTCACCAATACCGGGCAGACGGCTGGCCAGAGCGTGACGATCGACTTCTCGCCGATCGCTCGTGGCACGGTCAATTCCGTCCTGAGCTATACCGGCGGTGTCGCCGACGAGGACATTACGGGCACGGCGGGCGCCGATGTCCTAAACCCCGGCTCCGGCATCAATACGGTCGATGGCGGCGCGGGCGACGATACCATCAACGGCGCCAGCGGCTCCGGCGTCGTTCGCGGCGGCGCGGGCGATGACAGCATCTCGCAATCGTTCGGCTATTTCCTGAGCGGTGCCTATGTCGCCGTCGAAATCGACGGTGGCCAGGACGACGACACCATCGCCGTCAGCAGCGTGCAGGGCGACGGGTCCACCGTCGCGGGCGGGGCGGGCGACGATTCGATCACCCTCACCGGCGTCACGATGCGCGACGGTCTGGTTGACGGTGGGCTTGGCGCCGACTCGCTGGTGCTGAGCAATTCCTTCCTTGAAGGCACCGACTTCGAAGGCATCGAACAGACGCTGATCTCGAACAGTTCTTTCATCCGTCTCGACGCGAATGAAGTGGTCGACCTCGGGGCGCTGACGATCACCGACCAGTTCGGCGGCACGACTGCAGACGCGAACATCTCGCTTGCGGTCTATGGCAACGATCTGGCCGACTTCTCGAACCTGAACCTTGGCGAAAACGAGAACATCCTGATCACGACCCTCAACAGCGGTCCATCGGCGGCAATGCCTTTCGATGTGACCGTCGATCTTTCGGGCGTGACACGCACCGGTGACCAGTTGATCCGTTTTGCCAATAACGTGGCGCACGTCCGGAGCGAGGTCATCGCGTCGTCGGGCGACGATAGCCTTGGCGGCGGCGCCCGCTCTGACGACACCCTGTCCTACCAGGCCTCGGACGCTGCCGTGACCGTGAACCTTCAGGCCGAAACCGTCGCGGGCGGCTGGGCCGAGGGCGACATCATCTCTGGCTTCGAGAACGTCATCGGTTCCAACTTCGGCGATACGCTGACCGGCCGTAACGCGGCCTTCGGAACCGACTTCCGCGCCGACAACGTCATCACCGGCTTCGGCGGTGACGACATCATCACCACAGGCACCGGCAACGACACGGTCGTCGCGACCGTTGATAACGGCGACGACACGATCACCGATTTCACCAACGGGTCCGACCGGGTCGACCTGCGGGAGTTGCCGCGCGATGCGGCAATCGTCGCATTCCTGACGGCGTCGGACGCGGGCGGTGGCGACACGCTGCTGACCTTCTCGTCGGGCGGGTCGATGCTGCTTGAGGGGCTGGCCTTCGGAGACTACGACATCGGCGACGTGATCCTCGAAGACGGGGTTTATGCCCTCGACGAGGTCTTCACGACCGATGAGGACTCGGTCCTGACCGGCAACGTGATCGCTGCCAACCAGCCCTTCGGCTTCACCGACCTTGAAATCGACGGTCAGGTCTCTCTCGGCAGCGGTAATCTGTCGGTGGTGGATTTCACCGTCGGCGGCATGACCTTCCTCGCCGGACAGACGGCCACCCTCGGGTCCGGCGCGACGCTGACGGTCGCGGCGTCCGGTGCCTTCACCTATGACGGCACGGCGGCGGCAAGCGTTCAGGCCCTGTCCGAGCTTTTGTCCGAAAGCCTGCTGGAAAGCTTCACCTATACCGTCCAGAGCAGCCTGACCCTATCAACCGACGAAGGCGCGGTCGAGATCGACGTGCAGGCCGTCAACGACGCACCCGTCATCGCAGGCGACGTGACCGGGGCGGTGACCGAAGACGGTGCCAACCTGATGGTCGATCTGCTGGGGCAGGCATCCGACGTCGACAACGGCGACGTGCTGACGGTCGTCAACGGAGCCGTGGCCCCGGCGGGCACCTCGCTGTCGGGCAATACCCTGACGATCGATGCCGATGCCGCCACCTTCCAGGACCTGAACGCGGGCGAGACCCGCGAAATCGTCTATACCTATGACGTGCAGGATCTTTTCGGCGCGATCACCAGCGGGGCTACGGCCCGGATCACCGTCACCGGCGTGAACGACGCACCGACGCTGACCGGCGCCACGATGGTTGCCAACGAGGACGGCGCGTCCGTCGATCTGGGTCTTGCCACCTTGGGCGACGACGCCGACGGCGAGAACGACGGCACGACACTCACGTATGCGGTCGTGACGCAGCCGGGCGAGGGGTCCGCGTCGATCAGCGGCACGACACTGACCTTCGATCCGGGCGCCGACTTCCAGGACCTCGCGGCAGGCGAGACCCGCGACGTGACGATCCAGATCCAGGCGACCGATGACCGCAGCGCGACCTCGACCATCGAGGACGTGGTGGTCACGGTGACCGGCGCCAACGACGCGCCCAGCTTGACGGGTGCGACGATGGCGGCGAGCGAGGACGGGGCATCGGTGGATCTTGCGCTGGCCCCGCTCGGAGACGACGCCGACGGCGAGAACGACGGCACGTCACTCACGTATGCGGTCGTGACGCAGCCGGGCGAAGGCTCCGCCGCGATCAGCGGGACCACGCTGACCTTCGATCCGGGCGCCGACTTCCAGGACCTCGCGGCTGGCGAGACCCGCGACGTGACGATCCAGATCCAGGCGACCGACTTCCGCAGCGCGACCTCGACCATCGAG
>JBARXR010000103.1:0-8297 GCA_049647445.1 Jannaschia sp.
AGGGCATCAAGACAGGGCAGCGTCAGGCCGGTCGGATCGGCGCCGCCCATCATCACGCCGACGGTGAGCGCGCCGGTGGGCACCGGCTCTGCGTCCGATGGCCGGGCCAGCGCGAATTCGGGACGCAGGGGGGCAAAGTCCGCGCCTGTCAGGCAGAGCGCCCCGGCGGGCACCAGATCGGCATAGGCCCCGGGCAGGCGGTCCGGCGTGGGGTCCACGACCAATCCGATGTCGCGTTTGAACGAGGCCAGGTCGTCGAGCGCGGCGAGGGGCTTGCCTGTGCCTGCGGCGACTTGCGTCGTCCAGGCCTCTCCGAGGGCGTAGTGATCGAGCAGGATCACGTCCGGTTGCAGCGCTTCGAGCACCGCGAGGCTTTGCTCGGCGTCTTCGCGTTCCGGGGCATCGGGCCGCAGGTCCAGCGCGTGCAGGCCATGGCCCCGGCGCCTCAACAGGGTTGCGGCCCAGGGCGGAAGGGTGCGGCACAGGTAGCTTGTCCGCGCGCCCGTGCGGGCCAGTTCATCCGCCACGGCCATGGTGCGCAGGATGTGCCCGAGGCCGATCTGGCCCGATCCGTCCGCGCGGATCGCCACCCGCCGCGCGAAGGGCGGGGGAGCGGGGCTCACGCCTGCCGTGCCTCTGCCAGTACCGTACCGAGCGTGTTGATCACGGTGTCCTGTTGTGCATCGGTCATCGTGGCGAACAGGGGGATCGAGATGGCTCGGGCGTAATAGGCTTCGGAGAGGGGGAAATCGCCCGGACGGAACCCCATGGCCTCATAGAATGGCTGTGTGTGCACCGGGATGTAATGCAGGTTGACGCCGATGCCCGCGGCCCGAAGCGCCTCGAACACCCGCCGGTGCGACCAGGCGAGTGCCTCGAGCCGCAGTTCGATCACGTAGAGGTGCCAGGACGACGCGCTGCGCGGGTCCTGATACGGCAGACTGAGGGGCAGGGAGGCAAGGGCCTCGTCATAGCGGCGCGCGCGGGCGGCGCGGGCCGCGACGTAGTCGTGCAGCCGGGTCATCTGAGACAGGCCCAACGCCGCCTGAAGTTCGGTCATGCGGTAATTGTAGCCGAGGTCTATCTGCTGGTAATACCATGGCCCATCGCTGTCATGGGTCATCCTTGCGGGGTCGCGGGTGATCCCATGCGACACGCCGCGCCGCATCCGTTCGGCCAGCGCGGCGTCCTGTGTGACGGCCATGCCCCCCTCGGCGGTGGTCACGATCTTGACGGGGTGAAAGCTGAAAACGGTGATGTCGCTGTGTCTGCACGTCCCCACGGGCTGGCCCGCGAAGCGTGCGCCGATCGCGTGCGAGGCATCCTCGATGACGCGAACGCCGTAGGAGCGGGCAAGCGGCCCGATCCGCTCCATGTCGGCACTCTGGCCCGTCATGTGGACCGGGATCAGCACCTTCGGCAGTCGCCCGGCCTTCGCGGCCTGCTCGAGCTTGGCGGAAAGGGCGTCGGGGTCCATGTTGAAGGTCTTGGGATCGATGTCGACGAAATCGACCTGTGCGCCGCAATAGACGCCCGCGTTGGCCGAGGCGACGAAGGTATTGGGCGACGTCCAGAGCCAGTCCCCGGGTCCGAGATCCAGCGCCATGCAGGCGACGTGCAGCGCCGATGTCGCACTGTTGGCGGCGACGCCGTGCGCCGCACCGGCGGCGCGGCAAACGGCGGCTTCGAAGTCCGGCACGCGGGGGCCCTGCGTCAGGAAATCCGATGTCAGCACGTCGCGGACCGCGTCCAGATCGTCCTGCGTGATATCTTGGCGACCGTAGGGGATCATCGCAGGGGCCTAGACCGCGCCGATGCGCTGTTCGTTGCGGACGATCCACGCCCGCAGGTCGGCGGCACTCATCCACTCGGCGTTGGTGTCGCTGCGATAGCAGAATCCTTCCGGCACGGGGCGACCGTCCTTGATGCGATGCTCGGAGGTATACCACTCGTTGATCGAGGGCAGGATCTTGAAATGCGCATCGTATTCGAAGGTGAAGGGCGCGTCTTCCTCGCCGATCATCTGCTCGTGCAGCTTTTCGCCGGGACGGATGCCGACGACCTCCTGTGTGGCGCCGGGCGACACGACATCGGCGATCTCGGTGACCTTCATGGAGGGGATTTTCTTGACGTAGATCTCACCGCCGACCATGTCCGCGAACGCATGCCAGACCAACTCCACGCCCTGTTCGAGCGAGATCATGAAGCGCGTCATCCGGGGGTCGGTGATCGGCAGTTTGCCGGTGTCCTTGAGGGACATGAAGAACGGGATGACCGACCCGCGCGATCCCATCACGTTGCCATAGCGCACGACCGAAAAGCGGGTGCCATGCTCACCGGAATAGGCGTTGCCCGCGACGAAAAGCTTGTCGGATGCCAGCTTCGACGCGCCATAGAGATTGATCGGACTGGAGGCCTTGTCGGTCGACAGCGCCACGACGCCCTTGACCTTCTTGTCGATGCACGCGTCGATCAGGTTCATGGCCCCGTTGACGTTTGTCTTGATACATTCGAAGGGGTTATACTCAGCCGTGGGCACGATTTTCGTGGCGGCGGCATGGACGACATAGTCGATGCCGTCCAGCGCGCGATACAGCCGGTCACGGTCGCGCACGTCGCCGATGAAGAAGCGGACGCGGTCGTCGTGGCCGTATTTCTTGGCCATTTCCCATTGCTTCATCTCGTCGCGGGAAAAGATCACGATCTTGGCGATGTCGTATTTTTCGAGGGTCATCGGAATGAACATATGTCCAAAGGATCCGGTGCCGCCGGTGACCAGGATCGACGCGTTCTTGAACATAGGGGTCTCTGACTTTTTGACGGTTCCAAGCGTTCGGCGTGTATCTGCGCTTGGGTCCATGGGGTCAAGTCTGCGGCGGACATGCCGGGGCGGGGGCTTGCCCGGAGCCGCCAATTTCGGCCCCCGGATCATGGGTGATCCACGGGTGATCTGTGGGTGATCTGCGTCTGACGTCACTGGGCGCACGGTCCTGTGCCGATGTCGCGCCGACGGTGCAAAACGGCCATCGAACGGTAGGAGCGTCTTTGTCTCAGGGGGTTGCCGGCTCGCCCCCGAAATGCCCCCGGAACGCTGGGTGGGCGGTGCTGCGCGGGACGGGCGTGTCGAGGAAGGTGCAGGGAGGTGCAAGTCCGCCGCCTGCTTGCCGTGACCGCCCGTCAGGGTCCCGACGCATCGTTTCTAGGATCGTGGCCGGATGCGGCGGCAACGGGCTCGACACCCGGCTGGCTCGGACATTCCCGAGCGTGGTGGAAGAGCTGGTCCGGGCAGTCCGCTTCGGTGCCCGCAGGTGGTTGTCGAGGTGGCGGAGGTAAGGGATTCCGGACTTAGCCGAATGGCGCAACCCGACCACCTCTCCGGTCCACATGACGGCGGCAACATGTTCTGCCGGATGCATTTTCTGTGTTGGAGAGATTTTCATGACCAAGGCCGTCCAGATCGAAAAGAAGCAGATCACCCTCAGCGTGGACGATACGGCGAAGGCCGCCATCCAGATCCTTGACCCCTCGGCCAGCGCAGCGTCCATCGCCGCGAACCTGCGTGCCGCAGGGATCCTCGAGTTCCTCGACGGAGGGGACCCGATCGATGCGATGGCGGACGCCCTCGCCGATGTGTTCGCGGGTTTCGACGCGGCAATCGTCGATCGCGGCGGGCCGAAGGCGCAGGCCGTCCTCGGCGCGACGGACCGGGGGATCGAAGCGGTGATGGCCAAGTTCGGCGTGCCGACGGCCAAGACCGCACCGGAGGGCGCGGATGCGTTCGGCCTGGGCCTCGGGCGCTACATGGATGGCTATGGATCCACCGAGGGGTTCGACGGCTGGGATTTCGTGGCGGGCGTGGGCAAGGTCGTGGGCGGCGGGATCGTCACCATTGGCGCAGTCATCGCGGCCCCGTCGGCGGAAGTCCTGACCGGGGGCGGCTCCGAGGGCGCAATCGGCGTGGCGATCATCGGCATCGGACTCATCGCCGGAAACATCGCCTATGACGGCATGAAGGAGGTCCGCGGAGAGCTTGAGGATGGCGCCGTCGAGATTCTCGATGCGGCGGGCAAGATGGCGGAGACGGATGTCGTCCATCCCGAGGATGGCGGCAGCAGCGATGACGAGGCCGACATGGGTGACCTGCCGATGGGAACCCGGGATGACGACGGCGCGGAGACCGAGGAAGACGGGATGGTCTTTACCGAGGAAGAGGTCGAGGCGGCCAACGCCGAAGACGATGGCGAGGACGGGTCCGATGGCGACACATCCTCGGATGACGACGCCGACGATGGAGAGGACGGTGGCATGGTCTTTACCGAGGAGGAGGTCGAGGCCGCGAACGCCGAAGACGACGGGTCCGATGGCGGCGACGGCGCGGCAGAGGCCGAAGACGATCAGATGCCCATCGGCCCGGACCGCGACGCCGCCGGCGGGCTGAGCAAGGCGGAGCTGATGGATTGGTACGAGACGAAAGGGCATTACGGCTCCTCCACCGGGGCGGGCGTGACGATGCCGGCGGATGGCATGGAAGGCGGCCGGGACACCTTCGTCTTCAAGGTCAACTACAACGACAGTTCGGGTGCGGGGGCGATGATGCCCGCCCAGGACGACCTCTATGGACCCAGCCGCGAGCAGGTCGAGAAGATGCTGGCCGGAGAGAATTACGGCTCGAGCACGGGCGCGGGCGTCATGATGCCCGAGGGGCCCCATGCGGACACGGGCGGTGGCGCGGGCCCGCTCGGCGGCGGACCGATCCTGGGCGGCGGCGAGACGTTCCTCGACTTCTGACGGGCTGCGAACGCGGAGGGGCCGCCCCCTGCGGGCCTTCCGTCAGCGCGCGTAGCGGGCGGCCGTCAAGCCATCGAAGTCGATTTCCGGCGTCTTGCCCAGCACGATGTCGGCCACCGCGCGGCCCGAGCCGCAAGCCATCGTCCAGCCGAGCGTGCCGTGCCCGGTGTTCAGGAAGAGGTTGTCGTATTTCGACGGGCCGAGCACGGGGGTGCCATCGGGCGTCATCGGGCGCAGGCCGGTCCAGCCTTCGGCGCGCGACAGGTCGCCGCCCTTGGGGAAGAGGTCGTTGATGACGTGGCGCACGGTGTCCGTGGCATGCGGCCCGAGGCGATTGGAATAGCCCGCGATTTCCGCCGTGCCGGCGACGCGGATGCGATCGCCCAGTCGGGTGATGGCGACCTTGTGCGTCTCGTCCATGATGGTCGATTGCGGCGCGAAGGCATCGTCGGTGACCGGCAGGGTCACGGAGTAGCCCTTGACCGGATAGACCGGCAGCTTGACCCCGATGGGGTCGAGCAGGCGCGGCCCGAAGCTGCCGAGGGCGCAGACGTAGGCGTCGCCGGTGATGCGGCCCGCGATCTCGGTGTCGACGCCCGCCACCTTGTCGTTCTCGATGGCGATGGCGCGGATGGATTGGCCATACTGGAATTCGACGCCCATCTCGGCGCATTTCTCGGCCAGTGCGACGGTGAACATGGCGCAGTCGCCGGTCCGGTCGGCCGTCAGCCGCAGGCCGCCGACGAACTTGTTGCGGGTCTCGGCAAGGGCCGGTTCGACGTCGATGCAGGCGTCACGTCCGAGGATTTCGAAGGGGCTGTCGTATTCGGCGAGGATATCCTGATCGGCCTGGCTGTCGCGCATCTGCTTGGCGGTGCGGAAGAGTTGCAGGGTGCCCTGTTCGCGGCCGTCGTAGTCGATGCCCGTCTCGGCGATCAACTCGGGCATGACGTCGCGCGAATAGTTGGAGATGCGGACCATGCGGCCCTTGTTCGTGCGATAGCTCGCCTCGTTGCAGTTGCGGAGCATCTGGAGGCTCCAGGCCCACATGGTCGGGCTGATGAGGGGCCAGATGAACAGCGGGCGGCGTTTCATGAACAGCCACTTGATCGCCTTGATCGGGATGCCCGGTGCCGCCCAGGGCGAAGTCATGCCATAGCTGAGTTCGCCCGCGTTGGCATAGCTTGTCTCAAGGCCCGGCCCCATCTGGCGGTCGAGGACGGTGACCTCGGCCCCGGCCTTGGCGAGATAATAGGCCGTCGTGACCCCGATGACGCCTGCGCCCATGACGATGATCTTCATGTCTGTCCCCGTTTCCCGATCCGTCCCGCCCCGGTCCTGCATATGGCATCCGGGCAACGGTGCCCATGCCCATCTAGGGGCGCAGGCGGGAAAGACGTTCGCGGTGAAGCGTGTAGATGCCGGTTGCGATGATGATCAGGGCGCCGACCCAGGTCCACAGATCCGGAAGCTGGTCGAACACGATCCAGCCATAGAATGTGCCCCAGACCAGCAGGCTGTAGTGCACGGGGGCCAGCACGACCGCCTGCGACAGCTCGAGGGCCCGGATCACCATGATTTCGGCCAGACCGGCGAGAATGGCCATGCTCGCCAGCAGGAGGATCTCGGTGCCCCATTCGGGCATCCGCCACACGAAGGGCATGGGCAGCGTCAGCAGGGCGCTGGAGGTCAGCGCCGTGTAGGCGATGGTGGTGATCGTCGGGTCGGTTCCGCTGAGCTTGCGCGACAGGATCTGTCGCAGTGCGTAGCAGGTCGCGGCAATCAGCACGAGGGCCGCCGCCGGGTGGATGACGCCGAGGCCCGGGCGGATGACGATGAGGGTCGCGAGAAAACCGATGCCGACGGCGACCCAGCGGCGGACGCCCACCGCCTCGCCCAGAAGAAGGGCGGCGAGGACCGTGACGATGAACGGAGCGACGAAGCTGATCGCGACCGCATCGGCCAGGGGAACGAAGGCGACGGCGACGATGAACAATGTGCCCGAGAACGCGGCGAGGGCACCCCGGCCCATCTGGAGCCAGCGGTGATCCGTCTTCAGGATGCCCGGCCCGCGGACGACGAGCACGACGACGACCCCGAGGAACAGACCAAGCTGTCGGGACCACGCGACCTGAATCGGGTGGAAACTTTCGGTGAGGAACTTGGCGTGGGTGTCGACGGCGGAGAAAAGGAACATCCCCAACACCATGAAGACGACGCCACGCAGGCTGTCCTTGCTGGCCTGCGACGGGACCAGTTCGGCCGGAGACAGGATGGGCTGTGCGATGTCCTGTCTCCGGAGGGTATGGCGGGTCACGGCAGGTCGGGCCTGCACGGGGACCCCGCCGATCACGTGTCGCGCACCATAGGGCTGGGGCGCGCGCCTCCGCAAGGTGTGGGTCGGGGCGGCGGGGGCCTCGATGGTCGGGTATTGCGGCTGTCCGCGTCCGGAAGGCAAATTCAATGTGTTCGTCGCGCCGGATGTTAGCGCATTCAATCCATTTGGCCCAAGATGTTGGACGAAATCGAGGATCGGCCCCGTATCGAGAAGTATAGTTGTCATTTCTTACTCCGAAAATCTATCTCACCACTTGAATGCCGAGCGAGAAGTTCCAATGCCTCATCTGATCGAAAGTCAGATATTCGGCCAAGTCGATATGATTTGTGAAGCCAGTTTGCGGCTCTCTGAGCGCGAACATTGTCTGCCGCCCCGTAGCTTTCCGACAAGCGGAGCCAGAACTTGTTGACCTTATGGCCTGCCCACCATGGATAGTCTTCGTGTTCTCCCGGAAACGCTTCAGGGCCATGCTTCTCGGCCCATGCATTTTCCGCCTCCAAAGCAGCCTTCAACTCTGGAAGCTCATCTAAGCCAAGAATATACTCGTATACCATTGGCAAGGGGGTAAGTTTTTCTCCACTACTCACAAAGCGCATCTTTCTCAATAAATGACATAATATGCCGCAAGAATGGACTTGCGAAACGCATGATGCAAGTGGAACGAGAATTCAGACACCGAATTGGCCCCCTTGAAAGTGGATAGACTTAATCAACGATCGTCGCCTCGTGGAACAGCAGCTCCTTGGGCCCGATGCCCGCGGCTTCGATGGCGGTCTTGAGGCGATCGGACGCAAACAAGCGTCCGCTCAGCTTCGGATCGTGCCAGAGATCGGCGCCTTCGTCCGAGCCCGCGCGGACGGCAAGGACATCCTGATCGTAGAGACCACGCCAAGGTGCGTCAGGCCGCGGCACCTTCTCATCATGGCGCTGCGACTGCTTGACGTTCTCCGACGCCTCGGGGGCGAAGGTGTCCGGCTTGCCCTCGGTCACGTGCAGAAGGAAGTGTGGCTCCAGCCCCGACGGCGTCTTCTCGGCATCTGCATATATCGGGACGCGGTGCAGCCGCGAAGACCCGAGGTCGTGCGCGACCAGGACGTCGCGCAGTTGTGGCGAGCAGACGAGAAGACCGCCGACAATTTGGAACGCATGGTGACGGTTGGGCTTCAGAGCC
>JBARXR010000104.1:0-1581 GCA_049647445.1 Jannaschia sp.
TCGCCGCCCCGCCCGCAAAGCTGAGCTGGATGTTGGCGTCGTCGATGGTCTGGCCCAACGTCGGGAAGGTATCGGTGAACGTCACCGTGCCCAGATCGACGAATTCGGACGCGTCCAGCGTGACGAATCCGTTGTTGAGGATCGTGGTCGCCTCGATGCCGGAAAAATCCGTGCCGGTGAGGTTCGAGCTCTGAAGCTCCAGCAGGTCGTCGCCGGCGCCGCCGTCCACCGTGCCGGCCAGCAGGTTCGCACTGCTGAAGGTCAGGGTGTCGTTGCCCGCGTCACCGCGCACGGTGGACCCGTTGCCCTGAATGCTGATGACGGAAATATCGTCGTTGTCGGCGCCGCCGGTGATTTCGACCGCCTGATAGGCGCCGCTTTCGAAACGGCCCGTCGATTGCGTGATCGTGTCGTCGCCCGTGCCGCCCGACAGAAGCCCCGATATCCCCGAACCGCCGATGCTGTCGTCGCCCGCGCCGCCAAGCAGCGTCGAGAACCCGCTGTCGGCCCGCAGCGTATCGTTGCCCGCCCCGCCCGTGACGGAGTTCTGGCCGCTGGAGGCATTGATCGAGTCGTCACCCGACGTTCCGGTAATGGTCTCGTTCGCCACGCCGCCGATATATGTTAGGAGCGAGTTTATTGTCCCCCGCACGATCGGCGAGAAGTCGATGGTCACGTCCTGGCCTGCCGTCTGACCGATCTGGTTCAGCTGGACCCGCAGTTCATTGCCGATCCCGGTTGTGCCCGACACATCGACCGTGGTCGCGGCCCCGCCCGCAAAAGACAGGTTCATATTGGCGTCGACGCCAGTCGATCCGGCGGTCGTGATGGTGTTGGTAAAGGTCACGGTGCCCAGATTGATGAAATCCGCAGCGTCGATCGTATTCGTCCCGTTGTTGGTCGTCGTCGTCGATTCGATGCCCGAAATGGTGGCACCTGTCAGATTGCTCGACGCCAGCTCCAGACGGTCGGTTCCGGTTCCGCCGTCGAGCGTGGCGTCCAGCAGGCTTGCGCCGCTCAGCCGGATGGTGTCGTCGCCCGCATCGCCCCGTACGGTCGAGCCGTTGCCCTGAATGCTGCCGACGGAAATATCGTCGTTGTCGGCGCCGCCGGTGATTTCGACCGCCTGATAGGCGCCGCTTTCGAAGCGGCCGGTCGATTGCGTGATCGTGTCGTCGCCCGCGCCGCCCGACAGAAGCCCCGATATCCCCGAACCGGCGATGCTGTCGTCGCCAAGCCCGCCGTCCAGCGTCGAGAACCCGCTGTCGGCCCGCAGCGTATCGTTGCCCACGCCGCCCGTGACGGAGTTCTGGCCGCCGGAGGCATTGATCGAGTCGTCGCCCGCAGAGCCGATGATCGTCTCGTTCGCCGTGCCTCCGGAATACTTGAGAAGAGAGTTCACCGTGCCGCGCACGATGGGCGAAAAGTCGATGGTGACGTCCTGTCCGGCCGTCTGACCGATCTGGTTCAGCTGGACCCGCAGTTCATTGCCGATCCCGGTTGTGCCCGACACAACGACCGTGGTCGCGGCCCCGCCCGCAAAAGACAGGTTCATATTGGCGTCGACGCCAGTCGATCCGG
>JBARXR010000105.1:0-24998 GCA_049647445.1 Jannaschia sp.
GCTTACGGATTTCATCGAGGTGAATATTTCCAACCTCGCTGCGGTGCCCTCCATCGTGTTCGGTATCCTCGGCCTTGCCGTGTTCATCCAGTTCGCGCATCTGCCGCAATCAGCTCCGATTGTCGGCGGCCTGACGCTGACGCTGATGACCCTTCCGACCATCGTCATCTCGACACGCGCCTCGCTGAAATCGGTGCCGCCGTCGATCCGCGACGCCGCCTTGGGCGTGGGCGCATCCAAGATGCAGGCGATTTTCCATCACGTTCTGCCCCTCGCGATGCCCGGTATCCTGACCGGAACCATCATTGGCCTGGCACAGGCGCTTGGCGAAACGGCACCGCTTCTCCTGATCGGGATGGTCGGGTATATTGCGACCAATTATCCGGACGGTGTCGCATCGGGGTTCCTTGACCCGAATTCCGCGATGCCCGCGCAGATATTCGAGTGGGCCAAGCGCGCTGATCCGGCATATTACGAACGGGCCTGGGGCGGTATCATCGTTCTTCTGGTCTTCCTGTTCGCCATGAACGCAATTGCCATTCTGCTGCGCCGCCGCTTCGAGCGCCGGTGGTAGGGAGGACCGGAACCATGAACGATATGCGATTGACGGAGAGAGCCGTGACACACCACGAGACCAAGATCACCGCCAAGGGCGTGCAGGTCTATTACGGCGACACCCATGCCATCAAGGACGTTGACGTCGAGATTGCCGACAAGATGGTGACGGCGTTCATCGGCCCCTCGGGATGTGGAAAATCCACGTTTCTGCGGTGCATAAACCGGATGAACGACACGATTTCGGTCGCGCGGGTCGAGGGCGATATCCTGATCGACGGTGAAGACATCTACGACAAGCGCGTGGATCCGGTTCAGTTGCGCGCCAAGGTCGGAATGGTGTTTCAGAAACCGAACCCGTTCCCGAAGTCGATCTATGACAACGTCGCCTACGGTCCGCGTATTCACGGCCTCGCGTCCGACAAGGCCGACCTCGACAACATCGTCGAAAATGCCTTGCGCCGTGCCGCTCTCTGGGACGAGGCGAAGGACCGGCTGCAACAGCCGGGCACCGGTCTGTCGGGTGGCCAGCAGCAGCGTTTGTGCATCGCGCGCGCCGTGGCGACCTCGCCCGAGGTGCTGCTGATGGATGAGCCCTGTTCCGCGCTCGACCCGATCGCGACTGCCCAGGTCGAGGAGTTGATCGATGAGCTGCGACAGAATTATTCGGTCGTGATCGTGACGCACTCCATGCAGCAGGCTGCGCGGGTCAGCCAGCGGACGGCGTTTTTCCACCTCGGAAACCTCGTGGAATATGGCGAAACCGGAAAGATATTCACCTCCCCCGAGGATCCTCGGACGGAAAGCTACATATCTGGCCGGATCGGCTGAGGAGCATAACATGATCACCAGCAATCACATCGCCACGGCTTTCGACCGTGATCTGGAGGCCATTCAAGCCCTCATCATGAAGATGGGCGGACAGGTGGAGGACGCCATCGACAAGGCCACCGTCGCCCTTGTCGAGGGTGACGCCGAACTCGCGATCAAGGTGCGCCAAGGCGACAAACTGATCGATGCGATGGAGCTTCAGGTGAATGAGGAGGCCGCGCGCGTCATCGCGCTTCGGCAACCCATCGCCACGGACCTGCGCACCGTCCTGACCGTCTTCCGGATCTCGGCTGCCCTTGAGCGGATCGGGGATTACGCGAAGAACATGGCCAAACGCACGGAAATCATTATTGAACTTCATCCTGTGGATGGAGGCGTCGCCAGTCTTCGGCGGATGTCGCGGGCGGTTCAGTTGATGCTGAAGGATGCGCTCGATGCCTACATCCAGCGCGATGCGGCACTGGCTGCGGATGTACGGGCCCGCGACGAGGAGGTGGACCAGATGTATAACGGCCTCTTCCGGGAATATCTCACGCACATGATGGAAGATCCTCGCAACATCACCGCGTGCATGCACTTGCACTTCATGGCCAAGAACATCGAACGCATGGGCGATCTGGTGACCGGGATCTCGGAGCAGGTAATCTATCTGGTAACGGGCGACATGCCGGACGAGGACAGGATGAAAGCCGACATGACCAGTTCGGCAAAAGGCGGCATGGTGCGTTAAGATGGTCGCTCAACCCGCTGTTCTTGTTGTCGAGGATGAGGCACCCCAACGTGAGGTCCTCGTCTATAACCTTGAAGCCGAAGGCTATGAGGTTCAGCAGGCGACGTCGGGCGATGCCGCGCTTGACCTTGCGCTCGAGGAAATGCCTGATCTCATCCTGCTCGACTGGATGCTGCCCGAGGTTTCGGGCATCGAGGTGTGTCGCAGGCTGAAATCGCGGCCCGAAACCCGCAACATTCCGGTCATCATGATTTCGGCACGGTCCGAAGAGGTCGATCGTGTTCGCGGTCTGGAAACGGGCGCGGACGACTACATCGTCAAGCCGTATTCCGTCGTGGAGCTGATGGCGCGGATCAGAACCCAGTTGCGTCGTGTTCGGCCCGCGTCGGTCGGGGCGACGCTCGAATTCGGTGACATTTCCGTCAATACCGAGGAGCATCGCGTGTTTCGGGCTGAAGCGGAATTGCATCTCGGTCCGACGGAATTTCGGCTTCTGACGACCTTCATGGAACGTCCGGGTCGGGTCTGGTCGCGCGATCAGTTGCTGGATCGCGTCTGGGGCCGGGACATATATGTCGACAGTCGGACCGTCGATGTTCACGTCGGTCGCCTGCGAAAGGCATTGCGCGGCGCCAGCGGCACGAGCGATCCCATACGGACGGTGCGTGGCGCCGGTTACGCCCTCGGCTGATCGGATCCGCGTCGCTCAAGCAGGCCGCGCAGAATATCATCGGGACAGATTGTTCCGATCGCCATTCCGTCGCGCGTGACGCAGATTTGCGCGTCGGACGCAATCGCATGTCGCATGACATCCGCGATCGGCGTATCATGGGGCAGGGTGGTTGCCCCGGCGGTCTTCTCAAGCGGCGCCATGACATCGAAGGCCGTGAGAACCGTCAGCGGGTTCATGTTCGCGACAAAATCGGCCACGTAATCGTTCGCCGGTCGCGCGATGATCTGTTGGGGCGTTCCGCATTGCACGATCCGTCCGCCCTCCATGATCGCGATCCTGTTGCCGATCTTGAACGCTTCGTCGAGGTCGTGGCTGACGAAAACGATCGTCCGCCGAAGGCGGGCCTGAAGCGCCAGCAATTCGTCCTGCAGTCGCGCGCGGATCAACGGGTCGAGGGCCGAAAAAGGTTCATCCATCAGAAGGATTGGCGCTTCGGTGACGAAGGCCCGCGCCAGGCCGACCCGTTGCTGCATCCCGCCGGAGAGTTCGGCAACCTTGCGGTCGGCCCAGTCCGACAGGCCGACCAGCGCCAGTTGGGCATCGACCCGCTGCACGATATCGGGTCTGGCGATATCGGCCAGTTCCAATCCAAGTCCCACGTTGTCGCGCACGGACCGCCACGGCAGAAGGCCGAATTGCTGGAACACCATCGACACGGACGCACGACGCAATCGGCGCAGGTCATCTGCCGAACATCCAGGCAACGTGCAGGACCAGTCGCCGTCCCGGATCGTGACGCTGCCGCGCGCAATCGGGTTCAGTCCGTTCACTGCCCGAAGCAGGGTCGATTTCCCGGACCCCGACAATCCCATGAGGACGAGGATTTCGCCCTCTGCCACAGCCAGACTGCAGTCGTGAACTCCGAGGATCTGGCCCGTCGTCTGTTGAATTTCGCTGCGGTCAAGGCCCGCATCCATAAGGGGAAGCGCCTTTTCGGGGCGTTCGCCGAAGACGATGGACACAGCGTCGAACTGCACGGCCGTCACGTGTCGTCCCCGCGATTGAGCATCCGATCCAGCATGATCGCCACGACCACGATCACGAAACCGCTCTCGAACCCGAGCGCGGTGTTCACCTGATTGAGGGCGCGCACGACCGGCACGCCAAGGCCGTCTGCACCGACCAAGGCGGCAATCACGACCATCGACAGCGACAGCATGATGGTCTGGGTCAGTCCGACCATGATCTGGGGCAGGGCGTAGGGAAGTTCCGCTTTCCACAACACCTGTCTCGGGGTCGCCCCGAAGGCGCGCGCCGCTTCCAGAAGCGGCATCGGCGTGGAAACGACGCCGAGATAGGTCAGACGGATCGGTGCAGGCAGCACGAAGATCACGGTGGCGATAAGGCCGGGCACCATTCCGATCCCGAAAAAGACGATCGCCGGTATGAGATAGACGAAGGTCGGCAGGGTCTGCATGAGGTCGAGAACCGGCCGGATCGCCGTATAGAGTCGCGGTCGATGCGCCGCCGCGATGCCGATCGGAACCCCGATGGCCATGCAGACCATGCAGGCCGACAGGACAAGCGTCAGACTCTCGGTCGTTTCCTCCCAATATCCCTGGTTGAGTATGAACAGGAAGCCCAAGGCGATGAATATGCAGGTTTTCCAGTTTCGCCGCAGGACCCATGTGAGCGCGACGAAGAAAGCGACGACGATGAGCGGGTGCGGCGTTTGCAGCACCCAAAGGACCGCATCGATCATCGCTTCCATCGCAACGGCAAGCGCGTCAAAGGCCCATGAGAAATTTGCCTGCAGCCAGTCGAAGATCGTGGCGGCCGTCTTGCCGACCGGGATCTTGGTATCTGTCAGCCAATCCAGCATCGCGGGCAGGGCGGTGTATGAACCGCCCGGACCTATCGATTACTGTAGCACGGAGGTTACAGCCGCCTTGGCATCGCCGCCGTCAACGGTCGTGACCCCGTCCAGCCATCCGTCCAGCACACCGACGTTCGCCGCAAGCCAGGCCTGTGCCGCCTCGTTGGGATCGGTGCCGTCGTTGAGGATCGCGCCCATGATCTCGTTCTCCATCGCGAGAGAGAAGCTCATGTTTTCCAGCAATTTTCCTACGTTCGGACATTCTTCAACATACCCGGCCCGAGTATTGGTGAACACCGTCGCTCCGCCAAGGTTCGGACCGAAGAAATCGTCGCCGCCCTCAAGGTAGGTCAGCTTGAAGGTCGAATTCATCGGATGCGGCTCCCACCCGAGGAAGACAATGGGCTCCTGCCGGTCGCTCAGGCGATCGACCTGGGCAAGCATCCCTTGCTCGGACGATTCCACGACCTCGAAATCCGACAGGCCGAATGCGTCAGCGTCGATCATCGACTGGATCAGCCGGTTCCCGTCATTGCCGGGCTCGATGCCGTATATTTTGCTATCGAGGGCATCCGCATAGGCTGCTATATCCCCAAATGAAGCGATGCCAAGGGCTTGCGCCGCGTCGTTGACGGCAAGCGTATATTTTGCGCCTTCAAGGTTCGCGCGAACCGTCTCGACCGTACCGGCATCCCGGTACGGCGCGATGTCTGCTTCCATGGTCGGCATCCAATTGCCGAGAAACACATCGATATCTCCGGCGGCCATGGATGTGTAGGTGACGGGAACGGACAGAACCTTGACGTCCGTCTCGTACCCCAGGGCCTCCAGAACGACGGTCGCAGCCGCGGTCGTCGCGGTGATATCGGTCCAGCCCACATCAGAAAACGTGACTTCGGTGCAGTCGGCCTGCGCAGCCGCGGTCACAAGTGCCAGCACAGAGGAGGTGAGGGTCAGTCTGATCATGATTAGCGCTCCCAACGTTTAGCCGGAGTAGACGGCATCGGCTCGCGCAGCGCAACCTCTTGGCGTCCGGAAAGGACGTCACAAGCACGTCACGCGCGATGTCGGATTTCTCGAATGGACGAGGCGTCACATCACTGTGGCATGGCTCATGTACTTGCTTGCGTGCGGATCGTGGTTGTTTGGCGACCGCTACGACCGCCAGATGGCGCGAACGGGACGACCAACCGGCTCAATGAGCAGGGATCGGGCAACGTCGGCCTCGGCGGGCATGGCAGGCAAAGTCTAAGTGGTATAATCATAGTTATGTAAATACGTAAGACCACTCGACAGGCGCCCACGCTACTCCTAGCCTTTTGATCGGGGCAACCGGGCCATTCTGAATTGCACTTCTGGAGAATGTAACGTGACGGAACTGGAAACCTATCTGCTCCGGATCACGCGGATCACCAATCTTGAAGACCTGTGGTCCTCACTTCAGGAGCGTATGGCAAGCTATGGGTTCGATTGCATAATGTATGCGGCAACCCGGTTCCGGACCGACCGTGGCATGGGTGACATGCGGGACGCGTTGATCCTGACGAATTACCCCAAGGCCTTCACGGATGCGTACCTCGAGGGCGGCCTGTTCCGGGACGCGCCCATGGTTCGCTGGGCCATGATGAACACCGGCACACGAAGCTGGCGGGAAATCACCATGGATTATATCGAAGGACGGCTGACTCCGCCGGAACGGCGCGTCTGCGAATTCAACAAGCTCCATGGTGTGGTTGCCGGCTATGGCATCAGCTTTCCCAGAACGTCTGCACGCTCGGGACATGGCATCGGGCTGGCGGCGACCAAGCGGACGCAGGAAGAGGTGGACGCGCTCTGGGCCGTCAAGGGGCCGGAAATCGAGCTGATAAACCACGTAACACACCTTGCGCTCATCGCCCTGCCCTATGGTGCCCGTGGACGCATTTTGACTCCGCGTCAGCGCGAAGTCCTTGAATTGGTGGCCGATGGAAAGACCGTTCAGGATGTCGCGCAAGTCCTCGATCGAAATCCGGCGACCGTTGAAAAACACCTGAGGCTTGCGCGCGAGGCGCTCGACGTCGAGACGACGGCGCAGGCGATCCTCAAGGCGTCGATCCAGAACCAGTTTCACCGCTTCCAGGCGTGACGTGCATCCCGGATCCTGTCCCGAAGGTAAGGAAAACCCGACTACCTGACCTTAGGTAAAGATGGCATCGTGCCTGTGTCTTGTGAGTGATGGCAATTTGGCCATGGACTAATCGGGCACGGAGCAACCGGTCGATTTTCCGGTCTTCGGGTTCGTGTCGATGATTTTCGGCACCGCGAGGCGCCCCGGGGAATTTACCCTGGGGCCCGAGCATCCTGGGGCAGTCTCTCCCCGACGTTGAAGCCCCTCGGAAAAGCGGCGCCGAAGTCTCCCCCTCGGCGCCGCTTCACGAATTCAGACGATGGTCTGCCACCCTCGCTGGGCTTCAGCCCTTGGCGGCCTTGGCGACTTCGGCGGCAAAGTCTTCCTTGATCACTTCGATGCCCTCACCCACTTCGAGGCGCACATAGGCGATGATCTCGACGCCGGCTTCTTCGGCTGCCTTCGCCACCGTCAGGTCCGGATTGACGACGAACGCCTGGTTCATCAGCGTGACTTCGGCCATATATTTCTGCATGCGACCGACGATCATCTTTTCGATCACCGCGTCGGGCTTGCCGGATTCGCGAGCGATGTCGATCTGGACCTGACGCTCTTTCTCGATGACGGCGTTGTCCAGTTCGGCCTCATTCAAGGCCGCGGGATTGGTCGCCGCGACGTGCATCGCGACCTGCTTGCCGAAAGCGTCGTTCTCTCCGGAGAGGGCAACCAGAACACCGATCTTGCCCATTCCCGGCGCGGCGGCGTTGTGGACGTAGGAAACGACCGATGCGCCGTTCAGCTTGGCCATGCGGCGGACAGACATGTTTTCGCCGATCGTCGCGATCTTGTCGGTGACCAACTGTTCCACGGTTTTCCCGTCGACGTCGGCCGCCTTGAGCGCCTCGACATCGTCGACGGTCAGCGCGGCATCCGCGATCGTCTTGACCATGGCCTGGAAGTCGCTGTTCTTGCCGACGAAATCGGTCTCGGAGTTCACTTCGACAGCAACAGCCGTGCCGCCGTCGACCGCGACGGCGACAAGGCCCTCGGCGGCGGTGCGGCCCGACTTCTTGGCGGCCTTGGCCAGCCCCTTGGTGCGCAGCCAGTCGATCGCGGCGTCCATGTTGCCGTCGTTCTCGGTCAGCGCCTTCTTGGCGTCCATCATGCCTGCGCCGCTCATCTCGCGCAGTTCCTTAACCATTGCAGCAGTGATCGCCATGGTCCTGTCTCCTTGAAAATCAGATATGGGCGCGCCCCGGATGGCCGCGCCCTGTAACTGTTTGATGTCGAAACCCTCAGGCTTCGGCGGCAGTCTTTTCCGTAACGTCCTCTGCGGGTCCGTCCACGGAATCGCCAGGATCGACGTTTTCGTCCACGCCTTCTTCCATTGCACCGATGTCGACACCGGCTGCGCCAAGCTGGGCACTCATCCCGTCGAGCGCCGCACGGGCGACGAGATCGCAATAGAGGCTGATGGCGCGGGCCGCGTCATCGTTCCCCGGGATCACGTAGTCAACGCCATCGGGCGAGCAGTTCGTATCGACGACGGCAACGACCGGGATGCCGAGCTTCTTGGCTTCGAGGATCGCGAGATCCTCCTTGTTGACGTCGATGATGAAAAGAAGGTCGGGCAATCCACCCATTTCGCGGATACCGCCAAGCGATGCCTGCAGCTTGGCCTGGTCGCGCTCCATGCCCAGCCGCTCTTTCTTGGTGAGACCGGCAAAGCCCTGCTCCATCGCTTCATCGATGGACTTCAAGCGGTTGATGGAGTTGGAGACCGTCTTCCAGTTGGTCAGCGTGCCGCCCAGCCAGCGGTAGTTCATGTAATATTGCGCGCAGCGCTCTGCGGCATCGGCGATCGGCTTCTGCGCCTGACGCTTGGTGCCGACGAAAAGGATGCGACCGCCGCGGGCGACGGTGTCGCGGACGGCTTGGAGGGCCTGATCGAGCAGCGGAACCGTCTGCGTGAGATCGAGGATGTGGATACCGTTCTTGGCGCCGTAGATGTACGACCCCATGCGCGGGTTCCAGCGTTGGGTCTGGTGACCAAAGTGAACGCCTGCCTCGAGAAGCTGACGCAGAGAAAAATCAGGCACTGCCATGACTTATACCTTTCCGGTTTGAACCTGAGCGGGGGATCAGAGCAGGATGCTCAACCGGTGGACCGTTCGGGGATGTCTCCCCCGAGGGCCCGCCCCCGCCTGTGAAGTGGGGTGGCTATGTCATGGGCGAGGGTTGGCGACAAGGGGAAAACGCCCGAAAAACCATGGGTGATCTACGGGTGATCTGTGGGTGATCTACGTCCGACGTGGATCGGATGCCGTCACGGAATGATGCGGTTGTACTTCTGCCCTTCGAGCGTCGCCCCGGCGATCAGACCCGCCTGACCGAAGACCACGGCCACCACCGGCGTCAGAAGCTCGGTCGTATCGGTCGAGACCGCGCCGGAGGTCGAGGAGACCGCGTATTTCAGATCGGCCCCCGCGACCCAGCCCGGCGAGGCGCGGAAGTTGTTGAGCGCGGCCGGTGTCATGAAGAAAAGCGTATGGGCGTATTGCTGCGCGCCGATCTGGAGCCCGATGGAGGCATTGGTGGTCGAGTAATAGTCGACCGTGACGTTGTCGACCCGGAGGGCGCCGCGCCCGAAGGCCCCGCCGATGCCGAAGCCGGCCTCGGTCACGAGCGGCATGACCAACATCCCGGACGCCTTCGACGCCAGAAGTTGCGTCTCGGGGAGGGTTCCATACATGAAGTTGAGGGCGGAATCGACGCGGGCATCGATCCGGCCGCCTCCGTCACTGCCGACACCGTTGCCACAGGCCGCGAGGGCCAAGGGCGCCGATGCCACTGCAAGGAAGCGGCGACGCGATATGTCTGTCATTGTTTTATCCTGTCCAAGTCTGCTCTGACCGCGTCGGAGTCTGACGCTCCGATCTGGTTTGAGAATAGCAGCGAAAACGGCCCCTGTCACCCTTTTGTAACAGGTGTGGCCCTCAGGGTGTCCAGCCGCCGGGCGTGGTGTCCGGCTTGGGGTCCGTCCGGGTAACCGGGGCAAGCAATTCCGGGAAGGCGGCGGCAAACCGGCTGGCCTGCCGAGCCGTCCAGCGCAGACCAAGGTCGGTGCCGTCTTCACCCGGCGTCTCGGATTGCACCGCGCCCTCCTCGTGCAACCAGGCGCGGGCGCGACCGGCGGCGAAGGGCACGAACAGGGTCGTCTCCGTCAGGGTTTCGGCCATTTCGGACGCAATCCGATGCAGGAGCGGCTCCAGCCCCTGCCCCGTCAGCGACGACCCGAGATAGACGTTCGCGCGTCGGTCGGCGATGTTCGCCGCCGCGGCAAGGCCGTCGGCATCGAGGGCGTCGGACTTGTTCCACATTTCGACGCGCGGCACGTCGTCGCCCACGCCCAGCGCCTCGAGGATGGTTTCCACGTCCCTGGCCTGCGCGTCCGACTCCGGGTGGCTGATGTCGCGAACGTGGACGATCAGGTCGGCGTCCAGAACCTCCTCGAGCGTGGCGCGGAACGCGGCCACGAGCTGCGTCGGCAGGTCGGAAATGAACCCCACGGTGTCCGACAGGATCACGTCGATCCGGTTGCTGGAGCCGTCCACGGGCAGTTTGACCGCGCGCATCGTCGGGTCGAGCGTGGCGAAGAGCATGTCCTTCGCCAGAACCTCCGCCCCGGTCAGGCGGTTGAACAGCGTGGACTTGCCCGCGTTCGTATAGCCCACGAGGGCAACGACCGGATAGGGCACCTTGGCGCGCGCGGCACGGTGCAGCTTGCGGGTCTTGACGACCTTGGCAAGCTGGCGCCGCAGAGAGATCATCTGCTCATCGATGGCGCGCCGGTCCGCCTCGATCTGGGTTTCGCCGGGCCCGCCGACAAAGCCGAGGCCACCGCGCTGCCGCTCGAGGTGGGTCCAGGCGCGGACAAGGCGGGTACGCTGATAGCTCAGGGCGGCCAGATCGACCTGCAACACGCCTTCGCGCGTCGCGGCGCGGTCGGCGAAAATTTCAAGGATCAGGCTTGTGCGGTCCAGAAGCTTGACCTTCCAGGCCTTCTCGAGGTTGCGCTGCTGGACGGGCGAGACGGTGCCATCCACGAGAACCAGTTCGATTTCCTCGGCCTCGATCTGCGCGCGCAATTCCTCCACCTTGCCCTTGCCGAACAGCATGCCCGGATGCGGACTGGGCAGGCGCACCACGGCCTCGCCGGCGACCTCGAGCCCCGGCAGGGCATGGGCAAGCGATACCGCCTCCGCCAGCGCCAGTTTCGGGTCGCGGGCCGAGCGGTCGCCGCCGCGGGTGTCCGGATGCAGAACGAGGGCGCGGGTATCGCGGGCCTCGGTCGAATGCGTCTGATCAGGAGGATTCGCCAGAATCGTCCTCACCGGAATAGAGATTGATGGGTTGCGCGGGCATCACGGTCGAGATCGCGTGCTTGTAGACCAGCTGCGACTGACCGTCGCGACGCAAAAGCACACAGAAATTGTCGAACCATGTTATCACGCCCTGCAGCTTGACGCCGTTTATCAGGAAGATCGTGACCGGAACCTTGGTCTTTCGCACATGGTTCAGAAAGGCGTCCTGAAGGTTTTGCTTGTCCGATGCCATTGTGCCGGTCCCTGTCGCCGCGGCCCTTGACGGGTCCGTCGTTTTCCATGACGCCAGTTATGCGGGGCGGTTTTCAAAAGTTCCACCCCTTTTGCTCTGAAATTACGTGTCACGGCAGGTTTACATCACGAGGCGCGTGCCATCGGGTCAGCTTCGCCAGAAATCGGGGTTGAACAGGGCGATGAGGGCCAGGAGTTCCAGCCGCCCGATGACCATGGCCCCGGCCCAGATCAGCTTGGCCGCGTCGGGCAACGATCCGAGGCCGGTCGCGGGCCCGGTGCCGATCGCGATCTCCGCCAGCGGTCCGGTCGTGGTCAGGCCCGCGACGGCCAGGATCATGGCCTGCGTGAACTCCATCCCCGCCAGCGCCAACAGCAGGGTGACCGCTGCGATCGTGATGGCGAACAGCATGAAGAATATCCACGCCGCCTGAACACCGCGGATCGGGATGTTGAGCCGTGCGCCGGAGCCGCCGCCGATCCCGTGCGGGTGGATCAGCAGGTGCATCTCGCCGCGGCCATGACGATAGAGCGCGTAGATGCGCAGGAGTTTGACGCCGCCCGCCGTCGTGGCGATGCCCCCGCCGAACAATGCGAGACCCATCAGCAGGACAATCGGCGTCTCAAGGCCCGACCAGCTGCGCGCGGTGTCCCACTCGGCGCTTTCGAAACCCGTGGTGGTCAGGAACGACAGGACCGTGAAGGCCGTCCCCCAGAGTGCGGACACGGCCCCCTCGACGCTCGTGGCGGCATCCACGCCATAGGCGCCGGTCCAATGCCGGACCAGCAGCAGGAACGAGACGGCACCGACCAGAATGAGCGCGATGCGGATTTCCCGGTCTTCCGGCAGGCGGACGACCTGATCGCGCTGCAGGTCTGCCGAGACCAGCTGGCGGCTGACCGCGAGGAACAGGAAGGCCATGACGGCCATCTCTCCGGGCAGGCCGGAGGGCGACGTGGCGACCCCTCCGCCCGGCGTTATCCCGGAGGTCGCCATCGTGGACATCGCGTGGATCGCCGCGCGGGTCGGACTGTCCCCGAGCATGGCGAGGATCAGCCAGAGCAACGTCGTCAGACCGGCATAGATGGGCGCGATGAGGATGAAGTAGCGCACGAGCCGATATTCCGGGTCGGCGCGCTGCATCCGGTCCGACAGGCGCGCGGACTGGCCGAAGCGCGCACTGTAGGTGACCTCGAAGCCGCCCAGACGCAGCGGCGCGAGGATCGCCACGGCGGCCACGAGGATCAGCAGACCGCCCTGCCAGGCCACGAGCGCACGCCAGAGGTGGACCGTCTGGCTGAGCCGGTCCGGGGCAAAGAGTGTGCCGCCCGTGGTCGTGATGGCCGAGACCATCTCGACATAGGCGTTGACCAATCGGGTATCCGCGACGGCCTCGCGCACCGGGATCGCCGCCATCGCAGGCAACAGGGTCAGGGCGCCGAGCAGCGCCACCAGATGACTGCGCGTGACATTGGTGGACTGGTGCCGGGCCGTCGCGATCGCCACGGCCGCGGTCACCGCGAGCAGGATCGTGCCCCAGTAAAAGAAGGCCCGCGCCTCGAAATGGGCGTTTCGCAGAACCGCGTGGGCGGCCGGGACATACATGGAGGCGGACAGGATCGCCGCGAGTTGCACCAGCAGCGGCAGGCGCATGGCCCGGTCTGCGCGGGCGGCGGGCATCAAAAGAAGTCCACCTGCACCTGCAACAGACGCTCGACCTCGGGGACATCGGCCGACAGGGCGAAGATCGCCACGGTATCCGCCTCCTCGATCAGGGTTTCGCCTTCGGGACGGATGACCTTGCCGTTGGCCTTGCGGATGACGCCCACGAGGGCCCCCTCCGGGAAGTTCACGTCGCGGATGCGGCGACCCGCGAGGGGCGAGGTCGACATGACCTGCGCCTCGATCACCTCGGCCTCCGCGTCCCCGACCGAATAGACGTTGCGGACCCGGCCGTGGCGCACGTGGCGCAGGATCGACGACACCGTCGTTTGTCGCGGGTTGACGTAGGCGTCGATGTTGAGCGGACCCATCAGCGGCACCAGCGTCGGATCGTTGATCAGGGCGATGGTCTTGGTGCACCCGGCGGCCTTGGCCCGGACAGCCGCCAGCAGGTTCGTCTTGTCGTCGTCGGTCACGGTCAGCACGGCATCGGCGCGTTCGATATTCGCCTCGCGCAGAAGGTCGATGTCGAGGCCGTCGCCCGACAGCACGATCGTCCGCTCCAGCGCCTCGGCGGCGCGTTCGGCGCAATTGCGATCCCGTTCGATCACCTTGGCGCGGATCCGTTCGGGTGCTGCCTCGAGCGCGCGGGCCACCGTCAGGCCGACGTTGCCGCCCCCGATGATGACCACCCGTTCCTGCCGCTTGATCTTCTTGCCGAAGATTTCCTGGGTCCGGGCCAGATCCTCGGTGTGGCAGAGGACATAGACCTGATCGCCGGCCTGGAGCTGGTCGCGCGGGGCCGGTGCGAAGAGCGCGCCCGACACGCCGCGCCGCACGCCCACGACAACGGCGCGCAGCGTGCTGAACAATTCGCTCAGCTGCCGGAGCGGCGTGTCGAGAACGGGGCAATCGGCGGTCAGGTTAAGACCGATCAGATGGGCCTGACCGTCCATGAATTCCTCGACGTCGAACGCCTCGGGTGCGCGCAGCCGGCGCAGGGCGGCCATCGCGACCTCGCGTTCCGGGCTGATGACCACGTCGATCGGCAGGTGATCGCGGCGATAGAGATCGGACCGCAGCGCCGCGAGATACGATTGCGCCCGCAGGCGCGCGATCTTGCGCGGGACGGTAAAGACGGAGTGGGCGACCTGGCAGGTGACCATGTTCACCTCGTCGCTGTGGGTCGCGGCGATCAGCATGTCGGCATCCTCGGCCCCTGCCCGCTCCAACACGTTGGGATAGCTGGCGAAGCCGGTGATACCCTGAACGTCGAGGGTATCCGTGGCACGGTTCACAAGGGTCGGGTTGTTGTCGACGACGGTGACGTCGTTGCGTTCTCCGGAAAGATGGCGCGCAATCTGCCAACCGACCTGGCCCGCTCCGCAAATGATGACTTTCAAAGTCGCAGCCCTCCGGGGCGGTGCAGTGATGGGTTTGGATAGGCTTGCCGCGAACGGCGGTCAACGGGGGCTGCGGCAGCGCCTGTGGATTGTCAGATATTTGCGCGGTCGCGGGATCGAAATGCCGGACATGCGGGGCCCCGGTGTTCACCCTTTGGCAGGGTTCGGGCGCTACGGTGCCGCCATGATCCGGTTCCTTCTGCCATTGGTTCTTCTGGTCGCCTGTGCCGGCGGGTCGCAGGCCGTCTGGCTGCGTCCCGGCACCGGGACCGGTCAGGTCGATCAGGATCTCGTCGCCTGCCAGCGCCGTGCCCAATTCCACTTCCCGGAACGTTTGAGGATCGGGTCGGCGCCTGACGTCACCATCGGCGGATCAGGCTGTCGCGACACGCGCTGCACCGGCCTCGACGACACTCCCGAAATCTTCGATTTCGACGCGAATTCCGGGCCGCGCGCACGCGCCGTCTCTGCCTGCATGGCCTTGCGGGGACATCGCCTTGTCCCCTTGCCGGGCTGTCGCGACGACGCGGTAAGGCCCCTGGCCAGACAGCCGGCCGACACGCGCGGACTGTGCGTGGCGCAAGGTCACATCGCCGTTCCCTAGTCGTCGACACGTGCGACGCGCGCGCCTCCGCGGGCAGATGTGACGATGCCCAGCGACTTCAGCTTGCGATGCAGCGCCGAGCGTTCCATGCCGACGAAGCTGGCCGTCCGACTGATATTGCCGCCGAACCGGTTGATCTGGGTCATCAGATACTGACGCTCGAACAATTCCCGCGCGTCGCGCAGCGGCAGGCTCGCAAGACTGCCCGACAGGGTCATTTCGCCGCTGTCCCCCCCGCCGTCCGAGGGCCCGGGCAATTCCGAAGGCTCGATCGGGCCGGTGCCGTCGCCAAGGATCAGCACGCGTTCGATGACGTTGCGCAGTTGCCGGACGTTCCCCGGCCACCGCATCGTCTGCAGCAGCGCCCGCGTCTCATCGCTCAGGTCGCGCAGCGGCAGGCCCTGGGCCTTGTTCAGCGACTGGATGAAGTAATCCGCCAGAACGGGAATGTCGTCGCGACGTTCCTCCAGTGACGGCACCGGGATCGGCACGACGTTCAGGCGGTGATAGAGTTCTTCGCGAAAGCGGCCCGAGCGGATCTCCGCTTCGAGATCGCGATTGGTCGACGAGATCACGCGCAGGTCCACGCGGACCTTTTCCTGGCCGCCGACCCTTTGGAACGATTGATCGACGAGGACGCGCAGGATCTTCGACTGCGTCCCCAGCGGCATGTCGGCCACCTCGTCGAAATAGACGACGCCCTCATGCGCCTGTTCCAGCAGGCCGGGTTCGATCCCCTTTTCGGGGCTTTCGCGACCGAACAGGACGGCTTCCATCCGCTCGGGCTCGATGCTGGCGGAGGACACCGTGACGAAAGGCGCCGACGCCCTGTTGGAATTGGCGTGGATATAGCGCGCGGCGACTTCCTTGCCCGCGCCCGCGGGTCCGGTCAGCATCACCCGGCCGTTTGAATTCATGACCTTCTTCAGGTGCGAAACAAGGCCCTTGAACGCGCCGCTCTGCCCGATCATCTCGGCCGAGGACGCATCCCTGCGCCGCAGCTCGCTGTTTTCGTGGCGCAGGCGCGAGGCCTCCATGGCGCGGCTGACGACGACCATCAACTGGTCGATGTTGAAGGGCTTTTCGATGTAGTCATAGGCCCCCTGTTTGATCGCCGCGACCGCGATCTCGATATTGCCGTGTCCGGAAATGATGATGATCGGAATATCGGGATGGGAGCGCCGCACCGTCTTCAGGATGTCGATCCCGTCCATGTCGCTGTCCTTGAGCCAGATATCGAGGATCATGAGGCTCGGCGCCTCCTCCTCGATCGCCGACATGCAGGCCTCGGCGGTGCCCGCGGTCCGGCAGCCATACCCCTCGTCCTCAAGGATATCCGAAATCAGACCGCGAATGTCGGCTTCGTCGTCGGTGATAAGAATGTCGCCCATCTATGCCTCCTCTAGCAGGGGCAGACGGATGACCGCCTCTGCCCCCCTGTGTCCGTCGGTGTCCGGATCCGCATCGCGCAGTTCCAGGGTTCCGCCATGTTCTTCGATGATTTTCTTCACGATCGAGAGACCCAGCCCGGTCCCCTTTTCCCGTGTCGTCACATAGGGTTCGAACAGTCGCGCCCGGTCGGCGGGCAGCCCCACGCCGGTGTCCGCGATCCGGATCTCGGCCTGTCCGTCGCCAATGCTGAGCGAAATCCGAACGACCTTGCTGAAGTCTCCAGAGGATTCAGACCTTGTTTCAATGGCTTCTCCGGCGTTCTTCACCAGGTTCGTAAAGGCTTGTCCGATCATCGTCGCGTCGATGTCCGCGATCGCCGCTTCGGCCGGAATGTCGACGATCAGGTCTATCGGCTCGAGCGCGGCTTTCTGCAGCGTGGCGGTGTCGCGCAACAGCTGCGCGATGTCGGCCTTGCGCCGTTCCGGCTCCGGCATCCGCGCGAATTTGCTGAATTCATCGACGATGCGGCGCAAGTCATTGGTCTGACGGACGATCACATCCGTCAACTCCCCCAGTTTCGCCGCACTTTCCTCCGAGAGTTCCTTGCCGAACCGACGCTTGACCCGTTCGGCGGACAGCTGGATCGGGGTGAGCGGGTTCTTGATCTCATGGGCGATCCTGCGCGCGACATCGCCCCAGGCGGCCATGCGCTGCGCACTCACCAGTTCGGTCACGTCGTCGAAGGCGACGACGTATCCTTCGGGCGCGCCATCGACGCCCGGTCGGGTCGCGATCCGGACCAAAAGGGTTTCGAGCTTGCCGTTCCGCACAAGCCGGATCTCTTCCTGCACGGTTTCCCGCCGGGACGTGCGAAGGCTGTCGAAAAGCGCCGAATATTCGGGAACGAAGTCGGCAAGCAGCCGGCCATACTGGTTTTCGCCGTCGGCATGCAGAAGGCGTTGCGCGGACCTGTTGGTGAAATCGATCCGCCCGACCGCATCGAGGCCGATCACACCGGCGGTGACCGAACTCAGCACCGAGTCGAACAGGCGGCGGCGCCGTTCGGTCTGCATGTTCGTCTCGACCAGCGCGTCACGCTGCCCCTTCAACTGCCGGGTCATCTGGTTGAAGATGCGCCCCAGCATGGCGATTTCGTCGTCGCCACGCTCCTCGGTCACGCGCACGTCCAGATCGCCCTGGCCGACCCGCTGGGCCGCGCCGGCAAGCTGTCCGACGGGTCGCGACAGGCGTTCCGCGATCCACAGGCCGGCCCATGTCGCCGCCAGGATCAGGATCAGTGCGAAGCCGAGATAAAGCAGCCCGAAATCGAAAAGCAGCCGACCGCGATCCTCCTCCAGTGTCTGGTAGAGCTGCGCCGTTTCCTGTGTCTCGTCGAGCAGCTGCAAGATCGCCCCATCGACGGTGCGCGTGACGTAGAGATAGCGGTCCGCATAGGCGCTAAGTTTAAGAAGCGCTCGAAACTCATTGATTTCCTTGTCCTCGATCAAAACGACTTCGCCGTCTTCCGCGCGGTTGATCTGTGCCTCGCTGACAGGTTCGAAATCGAACAAGTAGCTGCGGTCGCCGCGCGCCCGAAGCTCGCCCAAGCCGTCGATGACGAAGGCTTCCTGCAGGCCGCGCTGGACCAGTTCCTGTCCCTGGCTCAGGATCTGTCTCAGGTCGCCGTCCGTCATGAAGAAACTGGCTTGCTTCGCGACGTTCAGATACCCGGCCAGCCCACGCGCGTCCTCGGTCAGGTCGTCGCGGTGCTCCTGAGCATAGGCTTGCGCCGCCTCGACCGAATTTCCCAAGGCGTTGCGGACCCTGTCAGAGAACCAGCCTTCAAGACCGATGTTGATCGTGACCGTGGCGAAAACGGCCACGAGGACGGTCGGGATCAGGGCAATGCCGGTAAAAACCCCCGTCAGGCGCAGGTGCAACTGGGAGCCGGCCGACCCTGCGCGCCGGGCCGCCACCATCGCGGTGACACGGCGGACGACCAGGGCCGCAATCAGCAGGATATAGACAAGATCGCACAGAAGAACGGCGCGCAGGAGGGTCTGCCCGTCGCCCGCGCCACGCGTCCCGAGCGTCGCGAAGGTCAGCACCACGAGCACCGGCCCAAGCACCACCAGCACAAGCGTCAGCCACGTCTGCACCTGACTGCGACCGCTCCAGAGAAACGTTCGCCACAGGATCTCGGGAGATGCCGGAGACCGCACATTCGCCTCTTATCAATGCCTTACCGCGCGTCGATCTTGCCGGGTTGTTCCCGATCCGCAACGCCTGTGGCCAATCTACATCAACTTGCGGCGGCGAGTCACGAGGATATCGAGATCCGTTATCTTCTTGCGCAACGTATTGCGGTTGATGCCCAGCAAGTCGGCACATTTGGCCTGATTTCCGCCGGTCGCATCAAGCGCGATCTCGATCAGCGGGCCTTCGACTTCGCGCAGGATACGCTGGTAGAGACCCGGCGGCGGAAGTTGCCCGCCCTGCAGATCGAAGTAGCGCCGCAGGTGCTTTTCCACCGCCTCGGACAGATCGTCGCTGGTCGCCATGGTCCGGGGGCCTGCCGACGTCGGCACGCTGCCGAGGACCATTTCGACTTCGCTGCGGGTGATTTCCTCCGCCGGACTCGTGGCGACCAGACGTCGCACGATATTTTCGAGTTGCCGCACGTTTCCGGGCCAGGGATGCGCGCGGATCAGGCCGATGGCGTCCGTGCTGAACCGTCGAAGGTTGCCGCCGTCCCGCTCTGCCCGGCTCAGGAAATGCGCCGCAAGCAGGGGGATGTCGTCCACCCGTTCGCGCAATGCCGGCACGTCGAGCTGGGCGCCCGCGAGACGATAATAGAGGTCCGATCGGAAGCCGTCGTCGAGCCGCACGGACAGATCGCGTTGCGACGTGGCCATGATCCGCGGGCCGTTGCCGTCAAGGGCATCCAGCATGCGGACGACCCGCGCCTGCGCGGCATCGTCCAGGTCGCCGACCTCATCGAACAGCAGCGAGCCGCCCTTGGCGCGTGAAATCAGGTCCGCCGGTCCATCATAGCCGGTCAGGTCCGCCCCGGTGGCCGTGACGAACGGCAGCGTGCGACGGTCCGAGAAATCATGGATCGCCCGCGCAATCAGGGATTTGCCGGTGCCGCTCTCACCGGTCACGAGGACCGGCAGATCCGTGTTCATGACCCGTGCCACGAGACGGTAAAGCGCCTGCATCTGCGCCGTCCGGCCGACAAGCGGCAGATCGTCCGATTCCGCCGGACCGGCCTCCGTGGTGGTCGGGACAACATTGGTCTTGCGATCGAGCGCCCGTGAGGCGCGTTTCATCAGGTCTGGAAGGTCGAACGGTTTCGGCAGGTAGTCGTAGGCCTCGGCCTCCGTGGCCTGGATCGCGGTCATGATCGTGTTCTGCGCGGAAATCACGATCACCGGCAGGCCGGGGCGGGCCTCGGCGATGCGGGGCAGCATTTCGAGGCCATTTCCATCGGGCATGATGACATCGGAAATAACGAGGTCGCCCTTGCCCTCCTGCACCCAACGCATGAGCGTCATCAGGCTGGACGTGGCGTGAACCTTGCAGCCCGCGCGGGTCAGCGCCTGGGTCAGCACGGTCCGAATGGTCCGATCGTCGTCTGCGACAAGGATAGTGCCGTCCATGATTTCGTCCTTACGTCAATGCGTTGCGCCGCTGTCTTCATCTTGCGTCTGGCGGGGTGCCATCGGCAGGGATACGCGAAAAACGGTGCGCCCGGGTGCGCTGTCGACCGTGATCCAGCCGTCGTGTTCGTGGATGATCTTCGCCACGAGAGCGAGCCCCAGGCCGGTGCCGTTCTCACGGCCCGACACGAAGGGTTCGAACATGTTGCCCATCATCTCGGCCGGCACACCGGGGCCGTCGTCGATGATCTCGACCTGCAGCGGCACGGCGGCGCCGGACCCGTCGGGCCGACGGACCCGGAGCGAAAGTTCGTAGAACGTCCGGATCGTGATCTTGCCGCCCTGCGTCCCGACCTGCGCCGCGTTCTTGAGAAGGTTCTGGAAGACCTGCTGAAGCTGGTCGGGGTCGCCCCAGGTCGGTGGCAGCGAGGGGTCATACGCCTCCTCCAGCGTCATGTGCGCGGCGAAACCGACCATGGCCGACCGGCGCGCACGGTCGAGCACGTCGTGGATGTTCACCGGCCTGTGTTGCGGCGGACGCAGGTTTCCGAACTGTTCCACCTGATCCAGCAGCTTTACGATACGGCGACTCTCGCCGACGATAAGCTCCGTCAATTCAAGATCTTCGCCAGAGAGGTTCATGCTGAGCAATTGTGCGGCACCGGTGATGCCCGCCAGCGGGTTCTTGATCTCATGGGCCATCATCTCGGCCATTCCGATGGCGGATCGCGCGGCGGACTTCGAGCTGCGTCCCCGGTCCACGCGACCGGAAATATCCTGCGGGATCACCATCACCAACACCCCGTCGAGGAGTGGAGAGACATGCACGTCGCACCGAAGGTCCGGCGACGGCCCGATCCGCACCGAGGTGTCGTGCAGCGTCAGGGGGGCCGCATTCCGGCGGACACGGTTGGTCGCCGCCTCCAGACCGCCTTCGGCTTCCATCAGGTCCGGAAGCCTGAGGCCCGTCAGCCCCTTCGCGGAGCGGTTGAGAAACCCTTCGGCCGGTCCGTTCACCTCGAGGATGATATCCTCGACGTCCAGAATGAACGCGGGGACGGGAAGCGAGGGCCAGACGGACATCGAGACCATCATGCAGCCCGCCTGTCAGCCGTATCGAGTGCGCGCGGCAGGAGGCGCCGGACGGTGGCGGGATCCGCCGTGAGGATCTGACGCCGGATCACCGGTTCGGTTCCGACCTCCGCCATGTACCAGCCGAGGTGCTTGCGGGCGACCCGCGCGCCCAGCGGGCCGTAGAACCGCAGCATCTCGTCATAGTGATCCAGAACCATGCGAACCAGCCCGGCCCCGACCGGGCGCGTTGGTTGCTGGGCGCCTGTCAGGTCGGCCGCGATCCCTGCACAGAGCCATGGCCGCCCCTGAATGCCGCGCCCCACCATCACGCCGGCCGCACCCGATTGATGAAGTGCGGCGCGCGCGGAGGCGGTGCAGACGATATCGCCGTTCACGAGCACCGGAATGCGAACCGCCGCGACGATCTCCGCCACGGCGCGCCAATCCGCTTGGCCCTTGTAGAATTGGCATCGCGTGCGGCCATGGACCGTCAGCATCCGGATGCCTGCGCCCTCGGCCCGTCGCGCGAGGGACGCCGTGTTGCGGCTGTCGTCATCCCATCCCAGTCGGGTCTTCAGCGTGACGGGAACATCCACGGCATCGACCACCGCCTCGATCAGGCCCAGGGCGTGATCGTGATCGCGCAGCAGTGCGGAGCCGGACGCGCCGCCGACGACCTGTTTCGCGGGGCACCCCATGTTGATGTCGATGATCCGGGCACCCTGCCCCACGAGGACACGCGCCGCTTCCGCCATCCATCCGGCATCGCGTCCCGCGATTTGCACCGCCGTGCCCGCGACGTTCGCCCCGAGTTCGGCGCGGTCCCGGACGGACGGCTTCGCCTCGACCATCTCCTGGCTTGCGACCATCTCGGACACGACCAGTCCGGCCCCGAACGCCTGCACGAGGGTGCGGAACGGCAAATCCGTGATGCCCGCCATCGGGGCGAGCGCTACGGGTGACGTCAGTCCAAGACCTTTCAGTCGTGGATCGAGCGTAATTGCAGTGTTTTCGGGCACGTGCTGAAACCCTGTGCAGTTTGTATCAGTCGATATCGGTTCGCCCCGCCGAATGCAGGCGTCCGGAGCGGAAAAATGGGACCTGATGCAGCAATTGCATACAAATTAGGCGAATTGCCAGAGCGCTGCCTGTCCTGTTGTCACCCGTCAGCCCCGCAGCTAGGACGAAGGGATCGAACAACCTGGGAAAGGGCCCGGCGGAATGGCTGCAACGACCGTGACTGCCCTGATCGTCGCCGCCGGACGTGGCCAGCGCGCAGGGGGTGGAATTCCAAAGCAATACAGGGACCTGGCGGGTGTTCCCGTCGTCGCCCGCAGCGTTGCCGCCTTCGACGGCCTTGTCGACCGGACGCTCCTCGTGATCCACCCCGACGACGCGGCATTGGCGCAGGCGGCCTGTCCCGGAGTCGCGATGGTTCCGGGCGGTGCGACGCGGGGTGCCTCGGTCCGTGCCGGTCTTGCGGCGGTGACGACCGATATCGTGTTGATCCATGACGCGGCGCGGCCGCTCGTCTCCCGGCAGGTGATCCGGGGCGTGCTCGATGCACTGCGCGCGATGCAGGCCGCGGCCCCTGCCGTCCCGGTGACCGACGCCCTGTGGCGCGGCGACCAGACGGTTGACGGCACGCAGGCGCGCGAGGGATTGTGGCGGGCGCAGACGCCGCAGGGGTTTCATGTCGACGCCTTGCGCGCGGCTCAGGCCATGTTCGCCGGCGACCCCGCCGATGATGTGGAAGTCGCGCGTGCCGCCGGTGTCGCCGTGGGGATCGTCGTCGGCGACGAGGACAACATCAAGATCACGCGTGCCGAGGATTTTACGCGCGCAGCCAGTATCTTAGCGGGAGACGCTCACGTGGATATCAGGGTTGGCAACGGGTTCGACGTCCATCGCTTCGGGGAGGGCGATCATGTCATGCTGTGCGGCATCCGGGTGCCGCACGATCGGGGCCTGCAGGGACATTCCGATGCGGATGTGGCCCTTCATACGATCACCGACGCAGTCTATGGCGCGCTGGCGGAAGGCGACATCGGCAGACATTTTCCGCCCACCGATCCGCGCTGGAAGGGGGCCGAGAGCGGCCAGTTCCTGCGTCATGCGATCGCGCTGGCGCAAACCCGCGGCTTTGCGGTGTCCAATGTCGATTGCACCCTCATCTGCGAGTATCCCAAGGTGGGCCCCCATGCCGACGCGATGCGCGCGCGCGTGGCCGATCTGACGGGCGTCGAGATCGGCCGCGTCTCGGTCAAGGCGACGACGACGGAACGCCTCGGGTTTGCCGGACGCGGCGAGGGGATTGCCTGTCAGGCGACGGTCACGCTGGTGGCCCGATGATCGCGCGCCTGATCGCCACGCTCGCAGGCATCGGCACCCTGCGCCCGGCGCCGGGCACATGGGGATCGTTGGCGGCCCTGCCCCTCGGCTGGCTGGTGATGCAGGGGGGACCTATCTTGTTCACCCTCGCGACCGTTGCGATCTTGCCGCTTGGGTGGTGGGCCACGCGGGTCGTGACGGCGGACATGTCCGACCACGATCCGTCCGAGGTGGTGATCGACGAGGTTCTGGGTCAGTGGATCGCCTTGCTGCCGCTTGCGTGGGGGGCCGCCAATGCCGGTGTCGCGGTGGAGCGTCTCTGGCCCGGTTGGCTTGCGGCTTTCCTGTTGTTCCGCCTGTTCGACATATGGAAACCCGGCCTCGTGGGCGCCATGGACCGTCGCCACGATGCCTGGGGCGTGATGCTGGACGACGCCGTGGCGGGTGTCCTGGCCGCCATCTGCGTCGTCGTGCTGGCCGGGCTGGCGCATTTATGACGGCCGGGGCCATCCTGACGGTGGCGACGGCCAAAGGTCTGACCCTTGCCACGGCCGAAAGCTGCACCGGGGGCCTCGTCGCCGCGGCCCTGACCGATCTTCCGGGGTCTTCGGCGGTCTATCTGTGGGGCGCCGTCACCTATTCGAATGCGGCGAAGATCGATCTGCTTGGCGTGAGGCCTGCGACGCTGGACGCCGTTGGGGCCGTGTCCGAGGATGTCGCCCGCGAAATGGCGCGGGGCGCGCGGGCCCGGTCCGGAGCGGATATCGCCGTTTCGATCACGGGCATCGCGGGGCCAGGCGGGTCCGGGTTCAAACCCGAGGGCCGTGTCTGTTTCGGTCTGGCGAGCAAGGCCGGCGTCACGACCCAAACCTTGGAGTTCGGCGCGTTGGGCCGGGCGGCGGTGCGCGCTGCCGCGCGGGATCATGCGCTGGCTCTGATCCTCTCGGCGCTTCAGCCGTAAAGCTGGCGCGCGCGTTTCTCGAAGGCTGCGACGACGCGTTGCATCGCCTCGTTGAAGACCATGCCGATGACGCGGCCCAGCAGGGCATTGCGAAATTCGAAATCGACCCAGAAATGGACGCGGCACCCCCGCTCCGTCGGCTCGAAGCGCCATTCGGATTGCAGATGCCGGAACGGGCCGTCGAGGTATTCGGTCTCGATCCGTTTCTCCTTGGGCCAGAGCACGACCTTGGAGCCGAACTGTTCCCGGAAAAGCTTGAACGAGATCACCAGGTCCGCCAGCATCACCTCACCCTCGGGTCCGCCCTCGCGGGATCGCACGCGGGCGGCGGCGGTCCACGGCAGGAACTTGGGATAGCTGCCCACGTCGGCCACAAGATCGTACATCTGATCCACGGAATAGGGCAGATCGCGTGTTTCGGAATGTCGCGGCATGTCGGCCCCTTGGTGGTCGGTTGTCCCCGTGATAACGCCCCCCATGCCGGAAGGTTCGGGGGGAGTCAAAATGGCTGAACCATATG
>JBARXR010000106.1:0-13564 GCA_049647445.1 Jannaschia sp.
ACCCGCGACCGCGTGGCCAGGAGTCCCGCGTGCGCTCCGCCCGCGCTTGCCATGACAGCCCGACATCCTTCAGATTGCGCAGAATCACGATGTATCTGAAATCCGGGTTTCGCTCCATGAAACCCGACAGGAACGGGATCAGGTCCGGCACCTTGTCGCCGACGACGGTCGCATCGTCCCATTTCAGCGACATCTGTTCGTAGGCGGGTGCCCATGCCGGGCGCTTGGCGGGCAGCAGGTTCGTATCCCCGGCTCCGAAATCGAAGAACCGCTCCCTTTCGAAAAACGCCGGATCGTAGTCATTCTCCTTGAGAAACCGGAACTTGAAGCGCTCGATGCCGATGCAGACGGACGGGTGGCTGTTGAGAAGTTCGGCCAGCGCCGTTGTCCCGCTCCGTGCGACGCCCGTCACGATAAGGTGGGTCTTTTCGCCCGTCATGTTGTCCTCTTGACCCCGGTCGAGTGGTCCGACTTTTGCCGCAGGAGCGAAATAGGCGCAACTCTTACGTTCGCTCCGTCAAACATGAAGGGTGGTCCGGGTTGCCTGTTGGTACGGCTCCGCAATCGTGATCGCGACGCGGTTGTCCCCGAGGCTGACCGAGCCGTCGAGCGCCCCCCCTCCGCGGCGCCGCGACACAAGGATCAGGTCGGTTGCGGCGCAACGTCGGACGGGCCGATCCACGGAATAAATCCTGAGAATTTGCGCGGGGATTTCGGTTGAAAGTCACTATTCCGCCACGATTGTTTCCCTGATGTTCCCCACAAGTGCTGTCAAACGGCCCGAAGTCGGAACGATCGTCGCCGACGGAAGCTGACGGTCCGGACCTTGCAGGGAGCATGTCATGAGTATTGTGATCGGACGCCTCACGGCGAACGCCGATGAGATCGTCGGCTCCGCAGCAGACGAAACCATCGAAGTTCCGTCCAGCACGACGAACCTGCGCGACGCCGATACCCTCGACGGCGGAGCCGGGTTCGACACGCTCCTGTTCGAGCGCACGGTCAGTCTGGGGATCAATTTTCTCAACATGACGGGCGTGACGCGGGTAGAGGAGTTGAATTTCATCGCCGCGCCCTCCGCCATCGTCACCCTCAACACCTCCACGATCCTGCAGTCGGACACCAACCGGTTGCGGCTGACGTTCGATGCCGACCCGGTGGATCTAGACCTGCGGGACGTCGATCCGACGGCCGGTGCCGTCGTCGAGATCAATGGCACCGGAAGGGTGACTCTCCGCGACGCGCCCGGTCAGGTCCTGCATGTTTCCGACCTCGTTGAAAGCAGTCGGATCATCGGCGGCGAAGGCCGCGATATCCTGATCGGAGCGATGTCGCAGGACGGGTTCGACGGTGGTCTCGGCGACGACAGCCTGTCGGGTGGCGGTGGCGACGACACGCTGACCGGCGGGGCCGATCAGGATATCCTGCTGGGTGGCGCCGGAAATGACAGCCTCGAAGGCGGGGCCGGCTTCGACGTGATAACCGGCGGGACGGGCAACAATACCGTCACCGGCGGAGCCGAAGCCGACACGTTCGTCGTCTCTGCGGGTGAAGCTCTGACGATCACCGACTTCGATGTCACCGATCCGCATGAACGGATCGATCTTCGGGCGATCACCGGCAGCTACGGGTTCGCGGACCTGACGCTCACCACCGTGTCAGGCGGTGTCCGGATCACGCTTCCGGCAGGGGCCGCGACGATCACGTTGACCGGCTTGTCCGTAGGCGACCTGTCCGCGATCAACTTCATCTTTCCCGGCAGCACCATCGTCACCTCGGCCACGGGACTTGGCCGACCGGCGGACTTCGAATTCTCCGACGGCAGCGATGCGTTCGTCGGCGGAACCGGCGACCAGGTCTTCGAATTGAAGGGCAGTTTCACCAAGCTCGGCAGCGACGACACCTTCGACGGCGGAGCGGGCGAGGGCGATGTCCTTCGGATCTGGGGGCAGGATCGGGTCTTCAACGAGATACGCGCGCCCGGCGTGTCGCGTGTCGAGATCATCGACATGTCCGGTGCCACCGGCTCTCTGGAGGCGCAAGTCACCCAAGCCATGGTCGACAGCAGCGACAGCGGCAAGATCACCGTTCGGCACGGTGCGAACGACATCATCATGCTGACCGGCGACGTGGCGAGCGCGTCTTCCGTTATCGTCGAAGGCTCTGGCGTTGTCACGCTTCGCGACGTCGACGGCCAGGGCGTCACGGTCTCCGATTTTTATGGCGGGCACGTGATCGGCCAGAACAAGAACGATATCATTCACGGCGGCGCCCTAGACGATACGCTTGAAGGGTCCGGTGGCGACGACCGGATCGATGGGGGATCGGGTGGCAACGACTCCCTGAACGGCGGCGATGGCAACGATACTCTGACCAGTCAGGGCGGTTCCGATACGTTAACGGGCGGCGTTGGAACCGACAGGTTCGTCATTGCGGGCATTCCTGCGGGCGACCACCTGATCCGGATCACCGATTTTGCGGGGGCCGCGAACTTCGAGACGATTGATCTGCGGGCGTGGTCCATCGGCTTCGACGATCTCACGATGTCGCAGAGCGGCGCCGCCGCGCATGTCGTGCTGTCTGATGGGCGGGTCATCCTGCAACTGGACGACTATCAGGCCAGCGCCTTGACCGACGCCGATTTCATCACCTTCGGCGAAGCTGTTCCGGAGCAGTATGTCCTGTCGTCGGGGGCCGATACGATTTTGGGCGGCGACGCCGACGATCTGATCGATCTGATCGGCCAGATCAGTCAACTCGACAACGAAATCGACTCCATCGACGGTGGCGGCGGGTTCGACACCTTGCGCGTCTTCGGATCCGACCGCTCGCTCGGACCGCCGCGCCTCGAGGCACTCCATTCCATCGAAGCCATCGACCTGACTGCGGCCACCGGCACCCACAGCGTCGCGGTCGACGATGCCCTGGCCAGCCAGTCCGGAAACGGATCCCTTCTGGTCCGGTTCGGAGCCGCCGATCTGGACGTCAATTCCGGGGGGCTGACCGACGCGAGCCAGCTTGTCCTCGAGGGCCTCGGCCTCGTGACACTGTCAAGCGGAACGCTCGGGCAGATGGTCACGATTTCCGATCAACAGGCCGGGAACATCCAGTCGGGAAACGATGCCACGATCGTCGTGGGCGGATCGCGAAATGACACGATCCGGGGCGATTTCGGCGATGACACCCTGTCTGGCAACGGCGGAGACGACAGCATCACGGGCGGCGAGGGGAACGATATTCTGACAGCCGGTGCCGGCGACGATACCCTGCGCGGCGGCGACGGCAACGACCGGCTTGTCGCCGATGGCGGCGCGAATGTTCTCGATGGCGGGGCAGGCTTCGATCAATACGTGATCCGGGCGAATTCCGAAGGCACGATCATCGAGGATTTCGATCCTGGCAATTTCGTCGAGCGCATCGATCTGACGAGCCTGACCAGCAAGACAAGCATCGCGGATCTGACCATCACCCAGGAGGGGGCCGATGCCCGCGTCCTCGGAACTGGCCTCGATCTGCTGCTCCGAAATGTTTCGGGCGCTGATCTCGATGCGGGCAATTTCCTGTTCGAGGGGCAGGATCCGCTACTGTTCCGGGTCGCGGCCGGCAGCACGAACCAGCAATTGCAGGACCTGTTCGACGGCGCGCCCGCCGGGGCCGTGATCGAGATTGCCGCCGGAACCTATTCCATCACCCAGACGCTTCACATCAGCCGCGGCGACATCACGGTCAGGGGCGCGGGCGAAGGTCAGACGATCTTCCAGACGAATATTGCCCTGGCGGATGCCGGACAAACCATTCTGGTGCAGCCCTTCGATCTGGGCGACCGGTACGGCACGTTGACGGCGGATGCCGCCGAGGGGTCCATGACGATCCAGTTACCGGATTACGAGGCGCTGCGCCTTGGCGATCCGACGGTGGACTACGAGCCCTTCAAGGTCGGCGATCTGATCTTCATCACCCAGCCGAACGATGCCGAGTGGCTGGCTGCCTCGGGAAACGAACTCTGGCGCGAGCCGGAGGCCGAGACCGACATCGACGCGGAACTCTACTTCCTGCGTGAGACCCGCTCACGGATCGTGTCCATCGACGACAATGGCGTCGCAACGCTGGCCGAGGCGCTTCCCTATTCCTTCGAGGCCGACAAGGCACTCATCCTCAAGAGCACGTTCCTGTCGGACGTCCACCTGTCCGACTTCTCCATTGTCGGCAATTTCGGCGCGGATCCCGATCCGTTCCTGTTCGAGAACACGATGGAGGAATGGGCGTCCATCGCGGCGCTTGAACTCGACGGTGTCAGGGACAGCCACATCGCGAATATCTCGATCACGAACCCCGCGGCACATGCCTTCAAATGGCAGCGTGCCTACGAAACGACCGCGGATTCGCTGAGCGCGGAAGGTGCGCACAACAAGTCGGGATCGTCGGGATATCACTTCTATCTCCAAGAGAGCTTTGCCAACACCCTCACGAACCTGACGTCGGTGGCCGCACGCCACGCCGTCCTGACGTCTTCGTACAACGCGGAGCATTACAACACCCTGCACCTGCTGTTCTCCGACCGCGACATCAACTTCCATGGCTCGCCCGACGACGGGAACGCCATCGTCGTCGATCGCATGATCCAGAATTATCCGCTCGGGATCACCGACACGACGCCACAGTGGCAGGCGGTGCACCCGGGCGTGGTCGGATTGCACCCCGCCTCCGACATCGAAGGCAACGACGTGACCTTCAGGTATCTCCGGTCCGGCGAACGTTCCGACCGCGTCGTGGCCCATGTCGACGGTGGTGACATCGCGACGAATGTCGGCTCCGACGAGGTGATCGGCCAAGACGGAAACGACACCGTCAGCGGCGGCCAGGGAAACGATCTGCTGCGCGGAAACGGGGGCGATGACAGTCTTCAGGGCGATGACGGCAAGGACACGCTCTATGGCGGCCTCGGAAACGACACCCTGCGGGGCGGCGGCGACAATGATCTCGTCTACGGGGGCGACGGAGACGATTTCCTGAACGGTGGCGCGAATGGCGACACGCTGTTCGGCGGTGCCGGGTCGGACACCTTCCTGCGCAACTACGGAGATTTCATCGATACCTATCAGGACTTCGAGGCTGGACCCGGTGCCGACGTGATGCTGATCAGCGGCTCGGCGTACACGCGCTTCTCGGAGCTTGCGCTGCGACAGGTCGGCGACGACGTCGTGCTCGACTTCGGGCCGACAGGATCGACGTTGTTCCAGAATACCGTCCTGGCCGATCTGACGGCCGACAACTTCGCCTTCGCCAAGGATGATGAGCCCGGGCAGGACCTGACCCTCAAGGCCGTCGAGTTCGTCGCGGTCGGCACGGGCAAGGACGACATCTTCCGGGTCGGTCGCGCGCACATCGACAGCCCCGATTTCAGGATCGTCGCGGGGGCCGGATATGACGAGGTTGCCATCAACCAATCCTCGATCAACGCGGACCTCGGCGCGACCGGAGATTATTCCGGGGTGGAGGAATTCGACCTGTCGGCGATCAACCGGGTCACCCTGATGGTCGACAACGCGCTGGTCTCGCAATCGAGCAGCCGCAAACTCTACCTCGACGTCGGGGACACGGGGCTTTCCGTTCAGCTCGATGTCGGTCCGCTCGGCAAGGGCAAGAACGTCTACATCGTCGGCAGCCGGGAGGTGCAACTGACCGGCGACCGGGAGCATGTGGTGCGGTCCGGAAGCGAGATCGGCGTGAACATCGTGGGCGACACGCAGCGCGACGTGATCTTCGGAAGCATGACGGGCGACGTGATCTCTGGCGGTGCGGGAGACGATGTTCTCTACGGTCTGGCCGGGGACGATACGCTTTCGGGGGGCACAGGGATCGACACGCTGCACGGGGGTCCGGGGTCGGATGTCTACTACATCACCGACTCGGAGGATCGCATCGGTGAAAAGGGTCGGTGGGAGGGGCAGGATCATGTGATCAGCTCCGTCAACTACCGGATCGACAAGGCCCACGTCGAAACCATGCAACTGATCGGAACCGCGCAGATCGGAGCCGGCAACAGCCTCCGGAACCTGATCGTCGGCAATGACGGCAACAATATTCTCGACGGCGGCAAGGATGTCGACACCCTCGTCGGCGGGGCCGGAGACGATATCTATCTGCTGCGCTCGCCCGGGGACCTTGCCGTAGAAGACGCGGACGGCGGCATCGACTCCGTTCGCGCCTATCGGAACGTCACGCTCGATGCGAACATCGAGAACCTCTACATTCAGGCGGTCCGCGACAAGGACGGTCGCCCGGTTCACGGAACGTCGGGCTTCGGCAACGACTTGGACAACACGATCTACGGCAACATTTTCGACAACACGATCGGCGGCGGGGCTGGAAACGACAAGCTTCGGGGCAACACCGGCGCCGATCGGTTCGTTTTCAACACGGCGCTGGAGGCCGGGAACGTCGATCGGATCCTGGATTTTTCCAGAACCGAGGGCGACTCGCTCATGTTGGACGATGCGATTTTCGCCTCGATTGCGAAGGGCCTTCTGCGAGAGCAGAATTTCGTGGCCGGGACCGATGCCCAGACCGACATGCAGTTCATCGTCTATGATCGGGCCAGTGGGCATCTCTGGTACGATGCGGACGGCAGCGGATCTCTGGACAAGTCTTTGATCGCGACCTTTGACGGGACTGCGCAGATCCTCGCCGGCGATATCCTCGTCTACTGACGCGTCAGACGCAGAGCCATTGGCGCCGGGGCTCTTGGTCTTGAAGAGACGCAGCCTCGGCACTAGACGTCGAGCGTCTGAAAGGGGTCGAGCCAATGGCGCATCCGGACGATGGCAAGGCCAACCGCAAGCCCGGCGGGCAAGGTGGCGAAACGATCCCCGAAACCGTGGTGACGCCCGTGTCCGCAGTCACCGCGATACACCGCCTCGCGGCGTCGGTCGGCGCAGGCCCGGGACGGGTGGACTGAGCCGAATGCGACGCCGGCTCAGTTCGTTGTTCGCGCGCTATGCGTCCCGCGCCATGGTGCTCGAAGGTCGCGTCGGACCGGTCAAGGACACCGAAGACGTGACGTTGACGACCCTCCGTCTGTCGGGGGGCACGATCGAGATCGCGGGACAGGCCGGTCCCGGACCACTTCGCCTCAGCCTCGCCTCGGCTTCGGTCCGCACGATGGCCCGCGCGGATGCGCCGTTCAGACTGAACCTGACCGTTCCCGCCGGGGCCGATCCGCGGGAGGCGCGGCTTCGGACGCCGTCGACCGACACACCTTTGCCATGGCGCCACGGCGCACGGTCCCGGGCGAGCGCGCTGGTCCGGTTTGTCGCCACCATGACCGGTGCCGTTCCCGATATCCTGCGCTGGCTGCGGCACCGTGACATGGCGGCCAAGGCCCGGATCAAGCGTGCGCTGTTGCTGGACGCGGTGCTGGCGGGGCAGGATCTGCCGACCGACCTGTGGTCCGAATGCACCTCCGGGCGGGTCGCGGGGCCGCTGACGATCATCCTTCCGATCCATGACGCCCACGACCTGTTGTCCGAATGCCTCGCCCGCATTGCACGGAACACCTTGGGCGACTGGACGCTGATCGCGGTCGACGATGCCTCGTCCGATCCTCGGATCCGCACTCGGCTGCGGGCGTTTCGCGACACCGATCCGCGACTGCGTCTGATCGAGTTGGACGAAAATCTCGGTTTTGTCGGTGCGGTCAACGTCGGCCTCGCCGAGGCGGAGGCACCGGGTCACGCGGGCCCGGTCGTGCTTCTGAATTCGGACGCGCTTGTCCCCGAAGGCTGGGATGCCCGACTGCTCGAGCCGTTTGCCGATGGGACGGTGGCGAGCGTGACACCGATGTCGAACGACGCCGAGATCTTTGGCCTGCCCGCGATCTGCGGCGCCGTCACGCTCGGGCCGGATGCCGTGGACCGGATCGACGCCGTTGCCCGGATGCTTTCGCCCACGGCCGCGCAGGCCGAGGCGCCGACCGGTGTCGGTTTCTGCATGGCCCTGTCGCGTGACTGGCTGAGCCGGGTGCCTCGTCTCGACGCAGCCTTCGGGCGCGGCTATGGCGAGGAGGTCGATTGGTGCCAACGCGTTCGCGCCCTCGGGGGGCGAAATGTCGGAACCGGGACCGTCTTTGTCGAACATCGCGGCGGCGGCAGCTTCGCTCCAGACGTGAAAGCCGCGCAGATCGCTTCGAACAGCGCCCTGATTTCAGGACGTTATCCGGCCTACGATACCGAAGTGCAGGCCTTCATCACCGCCGATCCGTTGGCGGGCCCACGTCTCGCGCTTGCGTGCGCGTGGGCCGAGACAGCGCGCAGCGATGCGCCCGTGCCGATCTTTCTGGCCCATTGGCTGGGAGGAGGGGCGGAGGCCTGGCTTCGGGAGCGGATTGCAAGCCGTTCGCGCCGTAACCTGCCCACGATCATCCTGCGCGTCGGCGGACCCTGTGCCTGGCAACTGGAGGTCGCGGGCCCGGGCGGCGTCACGGCCTGCCGGACCGATGATTTCTCCGCCATCGAAAGGCTGCTGGCACCGGTGGAACATCGGCGCGTCATCTATTCCAATGGGGTCGGCGCGGTCGAGCCGCTCAACCTCCCGAAGGTCCTGCTGTCGCTCGCGGCGGGGCAGCCCCTCGAGATCCTGTTCCACGATTTCCATCCGATCTGTCGGGACATCGCGCTGTCGCATCCCGGCGACCGCTATCGGGGTCCGAGGGTCGGGCAGGACGGGGCGGGTTGGCATCCACCCATGGAAGCCGGCTGGACCGCTGCCTGGGCCCAAGCCTTGGCACAGGCAGACCGGTTCGTCTGTTTCAGCGCCGAAAGCGGTCGCATCCTCTCGCTCGCGCGCCCGGACCTTGCCGGGCGGATAGAGGTGCGGCCGCATGCCGTGCGTCCGCTGGAACGGATCGGCCCCCGGCGACCGGGCTTGCCAAGGGTTCTGGCCGCGCTTGGAAATCTTGCGGAGCACAAGGGTGCGCGGGTTCTATCCGATCTGTCGCGTGACTGGGCGCGGCGTTTTCCGGGAGCGCGATTGTCCCTGTTCGGGGATATCGACCCCGAATTTTCCCTCGCACGGAGCGCGCGCATGCACGGGGCCTATGCGCCGGAGGCGCTGCCCGATCTCGCGCGGCGTCATGGGGTCACCCACTGGATCGTCCCGTCGATCTGTCCGGAGACGTTTTCCTTCACTACACATGAGGCGCTGAGCACCGGCCTGCCGGTTCTTGCCTTCGACATCGGGGCGCAGGGTGCCGCGGTCTTGGCCGCACCGAACGGGATCGCCGTTCGCTGGGATCCGGACCGTGACCCCGCAGACCTGATCCGCGATGCGCTAGCGGCAGAGGGGTTCTAGAACAGCCGAAGGCGCGCGCCGGCGGTCAACGCCAATCCCCCGAGGCGATCTTGCCGCCAGATGCCGAGGCTTGCGAGCGAAGCGCGACGGCCTCCGGTCTGACGCCACGCGATGAACCGCTCCAGAAGGGTTGCATTTTCCTGCGTCAGAAGGTCGGTCGCCGACAAGGCGGCGGCGTTGCGATCCAGCCACGTAGCGAACCTGCCATCGCCGATGATCCTCCAGCGCTCCATCGAGGCTTTGGGACCACCTCTCGCGCCGACCTGATTGCCGCCGTGTTGCCGGTAGAGGACACCGGGCGTCTCGTCGAAGACGACGTTCGCGCCGGCCCCGACCAGTATCTGGCAGGTCCACCAGTCGTGGAACGGCACATCCGCGGCAAGCGCGGCCGTCACCGCCTTGCGCAACATCCTGGCTGCGGGTGCGTTGGCCACCATCGTATGGCCGGGGAGGGGGTTCTGGACCAGCGCGTTTCCAAACGTCACCGGGCGTTGCAGGCGTGTCGATGGCGCCCCTTCGGAGCCATCCCCGCGCAGCACGCGATAGCGGGATGCATAGAGGACCGGCGCGTCGGTTGCACAGGCCGCCACGGCCCGTGCCAGCCGGTCCGGCAGCCAGACGTCATCCTGATCGCACCAAGCGGTTGCCGTGTCCTGCGGGACCGTTGCATCGTCGAGCAGGGCGAGAAAGTTCTGCGCGCCGCCCCGGCCCGGTCCGGTCCGCAGCGTCACCTGCCCCGGGCGCCCCGCCGCGAAGGCCTTCACTATTTCCATGCTTCCGTCTTCGGACCGGTCGTCCGAGACATGCAGCGACCAGTCGGCATGCCTTTGGGAAGCGATCGACGCCAATTGCTCTTGCAGATATCCCGCCCCGTTCCTGACGGCCATGAGGATGGCGATATGGCCCGACATGTCCCGCATTCCCGCGCTGGAAAATCCATTTTGGGGACTATAGGGTCCCCACAGGCCGACCGGAACCTCCGGCATGCCGGCTGTCCGGCAGGAAGACCTCGACGATGACTGAAACCGCCAGCGCAGATGCGACAAGCCAACGGGCATCGCGACCGGTCGTGGCGCCGACGGTGTCGTCCGCCCGGCATCGCAAGCGTCACTGGCTGCTCTATGCCAGCTTCATCGTCATGGTTCTGGTCCCGTCATCCGTCTCGTTCTGGTACCTGAATGCGCGGGCAGCCGACCGCTATGTTTCCACCGTCAGTTTTTCCGTGCGTCGCGAGGAAGTGGGATCGGCCATCGAATTGCTGGGGGGCGTTGCGGAACTGTCGGGCTCTTCGACAACGGACACGGAGATTCTCTATGATTTTATCCAGAGTCAGGAGTTGGTGCGCCTCGCGGATGAACGGCTCAACCTCCGCGAAGCCTGGGCGCGGGGCGACCCGGAGGTCGATCCCGTTTTCGCCTTTCATCCCCCGGGCACGATCGAGGACCTCGTCAGCTACTGGAGGCGGATGGTCGAAGTCTTCAACAGCGGCGACGGCCTGCTGGAAGTGCAGGTTCAGGCCTTCACCCCGGACGAGGCCCGCGCGCTTTCGACGTTGATCTACGACGAGAGTTCGGCGCTCGTGAATCGCCTGTCGGCGGTCGCCCGCGACGATGCGACAGGCTATGCCCGGGATGAGCTGGACCGTTCGGTCGAGCGTCTCAAGGTCGCCCGCGAGGAGATCACGCGCTTCCGAAACCGCACCCAGATCGTCGATCCCTCGGCTTCCGTCCAAAGCCAGATGGGTCTGCTGTCGTCTTTGCAACTGCAACTGGCCGAGGCGCTGATCGACCTCGATATACTGCGTCAGCAGACCAACGACAGCGACCCGCGCATCACCCAGGCCGAGCGTCGCGTCGGCGTGATCGAGGACCGGATCGCGCAGGAACGGGACAAACTGGGCATAGGGACCGGCATCAACAGCGCCAGCAGTGCCGCGTTCGCCGATCTTGTCGGCGAATATGAGCGGTTGATCGTGGATCAGGAGTTCGCGGAGCAATCCTACACGGCCTCGCTCGCGGCCTACGACGCCTCCGTCGCCGAGGCGCGGCGACAAAGCCGATATCTGGCCGCCCATGTCCGTCCCACCCTCGCCGAAGCCTCCGAGGAGCCGCAGCGACTGGTTCTTTGGGGCCTCGTGACGCTGTTCGCTTTCCTGATCTGGGCGATGTCGGTTCTGGCGGCCTACGCGCTGCGCGACCGGCGCTAGGGCGGCGTCGGCCGATGATCGTCCTCAAGGACCTGACCAAGGTGTTCCGGCTGGAGGGCACGCGCAACATCGTGGCCGACCGTATCAACGCGGTTTTTCCGACCGGGCAATCGGTCGGATTGCTGGGGCGCAACGGCGCGGGAAAATCGACGCTGCTCAAGCTGATCGCGGGCACCACGCATCCGACGTCCGGCGAAATTTTCTCGACCGGGCGGATCTCGTTTCCCGTGGGCCTCGCCAGTTCTCTGCACCTCGACATGTCGGGGGCGCAGAATACGCGCTTCGTTGCCCGGATCTATGGCGCCGACAGCGCCGAATTGGCCCGCTACGTCGAAGATTTCGCCGAACTTGGGGACCACTATCACCTGCCCGTGCGATCCTATTCCTCAGGCATGCGGGGCCGGCTGTCGTTCGGCATCAACATGGGCCTCAAGTTCGACACCTATCTCGTGGATGAAATCACGGCAGTCGGAGACGCCACCTTCAAGCGCAAGGCCCGCGATGTCTTTCTGGCGCGGATGGAAACGTCGGACGCGATCTTCGTCAGCCACTCGATGGGTCTGGTACGGGAATACTGCAGCGCCGCGGCAATTCTCGAGAATGGACATCTCACCTATTACGACGACGTCGAGGAGGGGATCGACCGCTACCTTTACAGCCTTGATACCAATACCTCCGCGTCGGCGGCGCCGATCTGGGATCCGACGATCATGTCGTTCCCGCGGGACGCCCGGATGGTCTTCGGGCTCGGCGTGGCCGGCACGCGGACCGATTGGGTCGCCGACTGCATGCGCCGCCACCGGGGTTGCCTGTTTCCCCCGATGCGGGAGCCGCATTATTTCGACATCCGGGCCGGTCTTTCGCCCGGGTTGACCCGGCGCCGGTTCGAGACGGCACGGCGGTTGGCCGAACAGATGCTGACAGAGGAGGGCGAAGCCCGCGGTCAGACGGTTCGTCTTCTGGGCGAGACAAGTGACCTGCTTCGGATCCATGCTGCCCCGATGACGGGTCCCGACCGCCACACTGCCTATACCGAACTGCTGTTGGCGAGACGCAAGAGCCACCCGATCGTCTGCGACTTCACACCCGACTACTTTCTGCTGGACCGAGCCGACTTCGCCGAAATGGCGGGCATCGGCAGCGCCCTTTTCGTGGTCGTCCTGCGCGATCCGGTGTCCCGGTACCTCGCCGATATCTGGGGCAGGCTGCCTGCCAACCGGCGCTCTGCGGACGTGCTGGCGACGGCGGTGGCGCGTCGCATGAACGCGGACGGTGGCGTGACCTCCCTGCCGCATTCCGATTACGTGCGGACGCTGGACGCGCTAGAGGATGCTGTCCCGCGCGAACGCATCCTTTACCTCGTCCACGAAGCCCTGACGGACAGGATGTCGTTGCAACCCCTGTTCGATTTTGTCGATCTCCCGCCACTTGCTGAAATCAAGCTTCCACCGCTCGTGCCGGACGAGGCAGTGCCGGCGATCCCGACGGCTCTCCGCAACGATCTGCGCAACGCCCTCGCCCCGCACTACGACGCGGCGGCCCGACGGTTCGGCGGCCAGCTTCCAGAGGGTTGGATGCCTGCGGTCGTGCCGCGGGTCGCAGGCAGGCGCGCCGCGGAATAGGCAACCGACCGGTTTTTCCCGAACGCAGGCCCGCTTGTCGCGGACACCGCAGCGGTCCGGTCAGGTGCCGGGGTCTTTCGGTGGTTTGACGTAGGTCTTGCCGCCCGGTGCTTTCTTCGGCTTCGCGACCCCGCGGCCGCGCTGTCCGCCCTTTCGCAGCGACACCGAGGTATCGGCCCGCATTTCGGCCTTCTTCTCGGATTTGCTCTTGCGCGGCTCGCCGTCAGGGGTGCTGCGTGCCGGTCGGCGATCCGGTTTCGCGCCGGGCTTGGCACCGCGTTCCGGCCGGTCCGCGCGCGGCGTGTCCCGATCCCAAGGCTTCTTGGCGCGCGGCTTGTCGCCTTTCGGTGCATCGGCGCGATCGCGGGCCGGGCGGTCTTCGCGGGGC